>JBNKDZ010000204.1:0-5750 GCA_050288525.1 Cyclobacteriaceae bacterium | reverse complement strand
GTTTTGAAAGGCATAAAAGGTATTAAATCTCAGAAACAACTTGAGATAATGCCCTATGTTGTGGCAAAAACGGAACGATTCGAAGCCGAGGAAGGTAATCCATTCAATACCGGAAAATCTTCGGGAATCAATGCAGGTGTGGATGGGAAAATAGGTATTACCAGTGACATCACCCTGGATTTTACCGTTAATCCTGATTTCGGGCAAGTAGAGGCTGATCCTTCTCAGATTAACCTTTCTGCTTACCGGTTGTTTTTTGAAGAGCGAAGGCCATTTTTTATTGAAGGGAAAGATCTATTTGATTTTCAGCCAACAACATCAAGAGCCGGAGGGGCATACAACAGGAATACGATCTTTTATTCAAGAAATATAGGAGGATCTCCGCATTATTATCCGGAAGTCGAAGAAGGAGCTTATGTCAAAAGCCCGGATGAAACAAGGATTCTGACAGCAGCAAAATTAATTGGTAAAAGTTCAGATGGTTTTTCCTGGGGGGCAATGGGGTCTGTTACTGCAGAGGAACAGGCGGATATTGATCTTAATGGGGCACGTCGAACGGAGACTGTTGAACCTATGACCAGCTATTTTGTAGGGAGGGTACAGCAGGAATTTAAAAAAGGGAATACAGTACTTGGATTCATTGGTACTGCGACAAATCGCAGAATAGAAACACCTGAGCTTGATTCAATACCCAAATCAGCGTACTCAGGAGGGATGGATCTGTTGCATCATTGGAAGGACAGGTCGTATTTTTTGAGTTATCGTACATCGGTGAGCAGGGTTAATGGCTCTTCAGGGGCCATTTTAAGAACCCAGACAGCTCCTGAACGGTATTTTCAGCGTCCGGATAATGACTATGTAACACTAGATTCATCACGTACCTCCCTCTCAGGGTGGACAAACATGATCACTGTGGGGAAATTAAAAGGAAAGCTGATCGGCCAGACAGGTCTGATCTTTCGATCACCAGGATATGAAATTAATGATATCGGATTTTTACACAGTACGGATGAAATAAATCAGTGGGCCTGGATCCAGTATCGCAAACTGGAACCTTTTAGTGTTTTCAGAGAGCTACGGGTAAATGCCAATGAATATCTTTACTGGGATTTTGGAATGGACAAAAAATACCAGGCGATAAACATAAATGCACATTCATTGTTGAAAAATTTCTGGGGAATCAGTGCCGGAAATTTTACCAGATTTTATAAAAGCTCAAATACCGACTTAAGAGGAGGCCCCTCTATCCGATATCCCGGGAGTACTGATTTTTGGGTGTTTGTAAGATCTGATTCAAGGAAAAAATTTCAATTCAGCATGGAGCCGGGGATCTTATTCGGAGCGAAAAATTATACGCATGTAAAACGACTTGAATTCAGGGTAGAATATCAACCGACAAATGCGATGTATATCTCACTAGCCCCTTCCATCTCTGTTATGGATGATGAGCTTCAGTATGTTACGACTTGTAGCTTTAATGATGCATCCCGCTATATTGTTGGGAACATAAACCGCAAGACCTATCAGATGGATTTGAGGATCAATTATCTGATATCCCCAACTCTATCCATTCAGTTCTGGGGTCAGCCCTATATTTCGTCAGGTTCTTACAATAAATTTAAACGTATTTCTGATCCGATGAATGATGACTATTTCAAACGATTCCATCAGTTTGCCGGAAATGAGATAACCTTTGTGCGTGACAATGAGGATGATGACGGGCATTATGATATTGATGAAAATGGTGGCGGAACAACAGATTATTCATTCGATAATCCGGACTTCAACTTTGTACAATTCAGGTCCAACCTCGTATTGCGTTGGGAGTATATCCCGGGCTCTGAGTTGTTTCTGGTCTGGACACAGGACCGGACAACCGATCTTTCCTTAAATATCCAAAGAGAACTGGGGCCTCTGGCTCAGGGATTGTTAGACCAGTATCCACATAATGTATTTTTGCTGAAAGCCACCTACAGGTTTATGCGATGATGCCTGAAAATGTATAGAAACAATTCATCGAGTCTGAATTGCACAACACCTGCTAACCCAGCCCGGCCAGTGAAATGATCAAGCAATACTTATGTTTGATTGTTCGGCAGAATGGAACATAATGAAACGGAAGGAACTGACTATTAAGTGGAACATTTTTAATGCAATTAATTTCTTGGTTCTAAAACCTTATTTTACGAGATGTTACTGTTTTTTTCGTCAATCAACAGGATCATGTAAACACCTTTTGCCAGGCAAGATATGTCAATGCCGTTTCCGGGTTCGTGAAACCGGTAATTTTACAACCTGAATGAGAAAAGATCTCTGCTTTTTGATTTTTTTGTCCGCTACAAAATAAAGCGTAGGGAATCTATATGAGATTGTGTTCCAAATAGTATGTTTTATGGCAAGTTTTGAAAAGTTATTTGGGGCGTCTCTCAAATCGAATGGTATTCAAATGTTTGGGATTTTGTATTCCGAACGTTATGTTATTTATAAGAGAATGTATTATATAAATAAATAATTAAATAAATCATGAAAAATAAGTCATTAGTTGGTGTTTAATAAAAAGTAATAAATAAATATAAAATAACAAATAAAAACACAGTTAATAAAATTTAAATTGGTTTGCTGGCTAATGGGATTAATATCTATAAGAGTAATGCTTATAGCTAAATATAGTTGTATGGGTGATTTACCTACTAATTTATTTGTGATATTTGCTTTTTATTTCAACAACAGCATTCAAAAAAAACTAATTTAAAATCAATATAATTTAGTTGTTTATATGGTTAAAATATATTATAAAAATTGTATATAACAATTAAATTCACAAAAATAATAGAAATAATTAACCATTATATTTTTGTGGTATTGCGATGTTGGTAAAATAAATCTTATTAATATGAATGTTAAATCCCAGAGTATAAATTCTTTAAAAAAGTATTCATTAAAGAATATTTCAGGAAACCTTGGTGATCTTTCTTTTCCTGATAGATTGGAGTTTCAAGGTTCTGGAAATACGGAGCAGGAAGAAATAAAACCTGACATATTACCACGGATTATGTTACTGCTGGAAACATCTGGCGAGAAGACTTTCATAAATAATTTTCTATCATGTATAGCAGGTTTTATGTTTTGTAAAAGACTTCATTTTAATAAAAGTTTAAATAGTTTTTTAAAGATAGCACTTACAGTGTTTATGGTATTTTCCCAATTGATCGCACTTTCCGGTCCGCCAAGTGATATGTTGACTGTAAGTGAGTACAATTGTAGTGAGAAAGCATTGAAGATAAGCTTTATATCATATGTTGATAACAGTCAGGATGACTCATGGGATGATGAAAAAGATCCCGGAGTCACGATTAAAGTTAATGGTACGTCTGTGTTTGAAGGAAAATATCATGAAATCAGTGGGGCAAATGGTCGGTTATTAAGTGTAGTAAAGCCAGATAACGTTACCTATTCTGAAATTACCAACCTTATCGCTGTTAATATACCTCCGGATTATCTGATCAATGGTAACAATTCGATCACTATTAGTGGAACCTGGGAAGAAAGGATTAGTGGAGGGAGTAATGACTATACTCCTATAAACGAAACAGAATCATTTAATTTTAATAAGCCGGATGCTCCTACGGGTGCATCAGCAGATATTGATCAGCAGGGAAAAGTTACTCTGACCTGGACCAATCCTTCAGGTCCGTTATTGGCCGTAGATGTTTACAGGAATGATGTGTTGGCAGAAGGATTGGGAGGAAGTGCAACATCCTGGACAGATCCTAATCCAAATTTAACAAATGAAGGCTATTCAATAGTTGCTGTTGGAGATCAGGGAGGTTGTCCGATACCAAGCTCACCGGCTAAGGTATCTCCACCTTCGCCACCACAGGTTTCCAAACCTGCGGGTTTATCTGCAACTACAGATCGATGTGACGGCAAAATATTGTTGACCTGGGATTATACCGGTGATGTAGAACCTTCTGCTTTTGAATTGGATGCCGGGGGAGCAAATATTTCGTTAAGCGGAGATTTGCGAGAATACCTTGATGATATAGGTTATCATTCAACAAAGACCTATAAAATCAGGGCCAAAGGTCCAATAAACACTTCTGAATATACATCTGCTGTTACTGGTTCATCGGAGGGACCTCCAGATACACCAGGTTATTTTAGTGCTTATCGAAGCGGAAATGATGTGTATCTGTCATGGGGGGCTTCAGATTATCATAATAAATACGTGATAAAAAGGACCAGTTCAAGCGGATCAGCAGAATTTGAGATCGATAAAAACCAGACAAATTACCTGGATAATACGGTAAATGGTTGTGAATTATATACGTATGAGCTTTATGCCTCCAATGCTTGTACAGAGGCAGAAGGCACATCCGGAGTAAAGGCTTCAAGCAGACCTTCGATCAGACTGGAACCAAACCTATACAATTATCTCACCTTCTTTGATGCCTCCAAGGCATACTACCCGGACAAGGTAGTGTTGGAATGGAATGTTCAAAATGATAATATTTCATTGGTCGATGCATTTGATATATACCGCCGTAAAGCAGGCTCATCCAGTTATTCCATTATCGGGACGGTTAGTGGTGAAACTTATTTTGAAGATAAAACCGCTTTGGGAAGCACCCTTTACGAGTATCAGATAAAGGCACGCCTTGACTGTGATGGAAATGCCTTAACCTCAAATATCCTGACTGCTGTCGGGTTCAGGATACCGTATGGTGTGGTAAATGGAAATGTGAGCTATGAAAATGGTGTCAATGTAAAAGGTGTTGACCTTATGGCAGAAAAAGGGAGTGAAGCAATTGGTAAAAGTCTTTATTTTAACGGTGGTGCCAGGGTAACGGTCAACAATGCTTCAAAACTGAATCCCTCTGATAATATCGCGGTTGAAGCATGGGTTAAACCTTCATCTGTTTTAGGTATGGCCTCAATTATTAAAAAGTTCGACTATTCATATGGATACCATTTGTACCTCGAAAATGATGATGTAGTGTTCACAGCAAATATTGGAGGTAGTTTAAAAACGGTCCGAGCTAATGATATTATGAAAATAGGGGAATATACACATCTCGCTGGTGTATTTGACGGTACCGGATTACGCATATTTATAAACGGTAAAGTACCAGTTGATATATCCTGGGAATTATCAGCAGAAGATATGGATTATCTTTCTCTCTCTGGGGTTGACAATGAAGTATTGAGCCTCTTGACAAGTATGGTTGGGATGAATTATACGGATTTTGATACCTTTAATTCCAATATTATCATGGCTTTGGATTCAGCACTGGCAGAAAGTATGTCACCTCTTATTATTCCTTTGGCAAAAATCGTTGAATACAGACCCGGAACTATTGATACAAGTGTGTCCGGAACGATATCCAACAGCTCGAATCCTTTGTATATAGGTGAAAATTTCAACGGGAATATTGATGAAATAAGAATATGGGACAAACCACGTGATGAAGAACAGGTATTTTACGACTATAAACGTATCGTAGGTAATGATGCTTACGGTATTGCTGCTTATTGGAGGTGTGAAGAGAATTTTGGAAGTTATATTTATGATGTATCAAAAAGCGAAGGAGAATTTCATAAGAATAACGGTTCGTTTAGTGGAGTAAGCTGGAGCAGTGAAATTCCTGGCAGTTACCAACTCGGATGGATGGGCAAAACTGACCAGAACGGAGACTATACAATCCCATACATTCCTTATTTGGGTAGTGGTGAAAATTTTACTATTACAC
>JBNKDZ010000203.1:0-27423 GCA_050288525.1 Cyclobacteriaceae bacterium | reverse complement strand
ATGACAACATTGGAGGGACAAGGAAAAAGGAGTTGCTTGACAGGACATAGGTTCCACTTTCCACTTTCCACTTTCTTACTTTCCACTTTCCACTTTCTTACTTTCCACTTTCTTACTTTCCACTTTCTTACTTTCCTCTTAAGAACAATCTTTGTTTGTAGATATCATAATTATCATCACCAAAGCAAACAAAAATAATCTTTTCAATACCCGGAAAAACGGTTGACTTAACGGCTTCAATGGCAATATCAGCAGCTTCTTCGAGGGGATACCCGTAAACACCGGTGCTGATGTTGGGGAATGCAATGGTATTAACATGATTTTCGGAGGCGAGTTTTAGCGAATTCTGGTAGCAATTTTTGAGAAGCCGGGCTTCGTCTGACCGTCCCCCCGTTCCAAACGGGTCCGACTGTATGGATCACATATCGTGCCTTCATATTACCTGCTGTGGTGATGACCGCTTCGCCAACCTTGCACCCCCCCTGCCGGGCACGTATTTTACGACACGCTTCAAGGATCTCAGGGCCGCCGGCACGATGTATGGCACCATCTACACCACCACCGCCTAATAAACTTGTATTGGCAGCGTTAACGATCGCATCCACTTCAAGCTTGGTAATGTCACCTTTTAGGAGTTCGATTTGCATATTATGTCTTTTTACAACACAAAATACCTAAAAAAGTGTTCGTTAACAATTTAACTTGTACTGCTTCTGGCTATCTTTTAACGATTTTACCTTTATGATAATAATTTTCTGCACTAAGTGTATAGAAATATACTCCGGAGTTAAGATTTGCCATATCAACGGATCCCTGATTTTCAACATACTTCTCCATGATCTTTTTACCTTGCAGGTCAAACAGTTCAAATGATACATGCTCTTTTCTTTCAGGAATACGGATGTTTATGTATTCTGTTGCAGGATTCGGATATATCATTGAACCAGCTTGTGATGAAACCAGTGAGGTGATTTCTTGTGTCGAATATTTATAGGTATACATACTGGAAGGCTTCCAGCCATCAGATTTCGAATCCCAACTATAACGAATGTAATTTGTCGGTATGTTGTTGTATTCAAATAGAAAGAAGTCATTGAAAAAATCTGGTGCGGGCAAGATCATTTCTTTTTTATCATAGGAATCAGAAAAAGCATAATCGTCTCTTATACTAACAGAATTTTCATCATTTCCATCAAAAAAAATAGTTTCTGTCAAATTTCCGGAAATGTCGTATTTATATTTTTTTCCACTGTTTGTCTTCCAGTTATTGTTGTCTTTATCCCAAGTCATAAAGAGTTCCTTTTCCAGAAGATCATCATTGTTATAATAATATTCTTGCATGGATCTGTTTTTAGGCTTTGTATCCAGTTTCTCAGTAGACGGGTCAAGCACGTATTGTTTATGTGATGTGGAATTATTATGGCTGTCATAGGTGTATTCAGTTTTTGATGATACTACCCAATCATTTTCGGATTTTAGATAATAATCCAGTATTTGAATTTTATTACCCCTATCATCATATACATATTCTTTCTTGTCTGTTATTTTGTCTTCATCACTGTCATAACTGATTTCTTCCTTTACCAGCCCATTTTCATAATACGTATATTTTAATTGTGATGCACCGCGATTTTTTTGGTTTGTATCGGGATCAACTTTATAATATATGACAGTTATAAGATTTCTGTTTTCATCATAAATGTATTCTTCCCCGATTATATCCTTTAACGAAATTAGTTCTCTGCTATATTCGGATAAGTTACCGTTTTGGTCATAATAATAATTGTATCTTGATGACAATTCCCACGTGTCCGCTTTTGTTCTGTCGTATTTAAGTGTTTGTATGAGGTTAAAATTGTTATCATACAAATATTCATCTTTATACGTTTTTTTCCATTGATTGGAGGTTTCATCCCAACTTTGATATTCATAGTTATCAAGTCTTTTTACTTCCCTGGAAGAAGTTGATGTGTTTCTTTGAAATGACTCCTGAGCGTAAATTAATGAGGTTGAATATAACAGGATAAACAATAAGTAAAGATTTTTCATGATGTTATATAATTAGTTATTAGTATATAAAAATATTGTTCAATGATAGTTAATTATCAGTAATTTTCAATAACAGAGAGGTTTAATTTTTAGAATTCTGATAGTGAATGGTTATAGTAATGCTAAAAAATCAAATATTTTTATTGTAAATATGAATCAATGAGACGAATCAATCAGTCTCCGATAAATCCTCTTCCAGTTTATATCCCAAACCATGGATATTGACCAATTTAAGGGATCGGTCCTCCTTCAGGTATTTACGAAGCTTTGAAATGAAAACATCCATCGAACGGGCCACAAAATAGCCATCATCTTCCCAAACTGATTTTAAGATCAGGTCACGTTCGACCAACTGATTTTTATTCCTGGCCAAAAGGGTCAGCACTCTTGATTCTTTTACGGTGAGCTTTTTATTTGAACCGGAGATGTTTAGTTGTTGGCTTTGTACATTGAAAGAAGAGTTGCCAAATTTCAGGAGATGTTTCTGGTCCGAAGAGGTCGGTCTGGCGTATACCCGTTTGAGCAAGGATTCGATCCTGAGCAGGAATTCTTCAATACTAAAAGGTTTGGTGACATAATCGTCTGCTCCTGATTTAAATCCCTTGATCCGGTCATCTTTATTGCTTCGGGCAGTGAGAAAAATGATCGGGATGTTCAGATCATATTTCCTTATCTCATCTGCAATTGTAAAACCGTCTTTACCAGGTAACATGACATCCAGAATGCAGAGTTGAAAAAAATCATTATGGAAGGCCGTTACCGCATGGGCGCCATTGGATTGTAAAACAACTTCATACCCGGTCAACTCAAGGTTGTCCCGTAGCATAAAACCCAGATTTTCATCATCTTCAACCAGCAGGATCCGTATTTTTTGCGTCATGATTGTGCAGGAAGAAAGATGTCAAACCTCGAACCTTTGCCATAGTCACTTCTCAGGCTGATCATTCCGTGATGGGCGTCAATAACGGATTTTACATAAAACAACCCCAGTCCGAATCCTTTTGTATTGTGGGTGTTGCCCTCCGGAATCCTGAAAAACTTGTCAAAAATATGTTTATGAAAATCTTTTTTGATACCTATACCCTTATCAGCAATGGAAATGAGTATGCCTTTTTCGTTATCCTGTGTTGTTACTTCAATGGATGGAGATTCCGGAGAGTATTTTTCGGCATTGTCGATGATGTTGAACAAAGCATTTGAAATATGGAATTCGTCCGCGAGGAGATGATTATTGTTTGATAAAAGCGCCAGAACAATATTTCCTGATCGTTTTTTAATGCGTAGACTCAGATTTGTAGCAAGTTTCCGGAGCAACTCATGTATATCAATCGTATCAACATTCAAAGCCATATTGTCTTTATCAATGGCTCCCATACTGAGGATTTTATTTACCTGATCCCGAAGCCGCTTGTTTTCATGAAGGATGATGTCGAGGTATTTCCCTTTTTTTGTGGCATCCAGCTTATCGGATTTAAGGACTTCTCCGGCGATCTCAATGTTAGCGATGGGAGTTTTAAATTCATGGGTCATGTTATTGACAAAATCTTCCTTGACCTCCGACAGTTTCTTTTCACGTAACAACGAACTGATGGCGTACACGAAAAAGAAGATAACCAGCAACATTACAGCGGTGGAAAATATCCAGATCTTCAGTTCACCCGCCAGGTAGGTGGCTTTGTTTGGAAAGAATATGGCAAAATTACTTTTAGGTAAAGGTATGGGAGCCTGTTTTTCAGGAATAGGGGATCCGGAGTCTTTTTCAATAGTAGCAGGGATATACATACCATTGATCAGGGTGTCGTCTAAGGCTTTGTAGATTCCCACCTCATATGTCGCCGAGAGATTTCTCAGGCTGAATTCTTTTTGCAACAAATGATTGAGCCGTGCCGGATCGATAGGAGTATTGATCTCAGCAAAGAAAAAACCGTTTGACAACTGGTGAATGGTCGCATACTGTTCTTCATGTTCAACAAGAGAGTCTGCAATGTTTTTTATGGCGATCTGTACGGTATGATTAAACTGTTTGTCCCGAATGTCAAATGCACGTTTGAACCAGAACAACTGAACAATGAGCAGTCCGGCAATAACGATGGTGCCCAACACAACGATTTTTCGAAGTTTTCGATTACTCATAGAACAAATATACGGTGTTCAAATCTGCCATACTTTTTTTTAACATTTATTTAACATCTTTTTACAAATCTTTAACCCTTGGCTTTGTGGTACAAGGTATCATTGTGAGAAAAGACAATGACTATGTTAAAATCGTATTTCCAAAACAGACGAATTCTGATCATTTTATCGGCGGTTGCATTGTTATCAGGATATTTTACGATGTCTCTTGATTCTAAGGAATATGGGTTTGGATTTGCCGGTCTTACTCTGGGGCCAGTCCTGATACTATTTGCTTTTATATTGATATACCTTGGTATATTTTATGGCAGTCTTAGGAAAATCAGGGACAAAATTTCTTTGATTGGCGGATGGTCTGTGTTTTTTATTTCATTGATGGTTTATATGTATTCTCTTGAACCAACTGCCAGTTTATGGGATTGTAGTGAATTTATTGCCTGTGCTTATAAACTCCAGGTCCCACATGCTCCAGGTGTACCTTTGTATTTACTGTTAGGACGTATGTTTAGTCTGCTGGCTTTGGGAGATACGGCAAAGGTAGCGTTTTATATTAACCTGTTGAGTGCTGTGGCCAGTGCTGGTGCAGTGATGTTTACCTATTGGTCTGTCGTAATTGTTGTCCGTAATATCGGCGAATCAATAAATAGTATTTACCCAAAGCAAATAATTCATATAACTGCTTTTGTAGGGTCCCTGATACTTGCTTTTTCAGATTCTTTCTGGTTTTCAGCTGTGGAAGCAGAAACCTATGCCCTTGCTATATTTTTTATAGCTTTAAATACATGGGCAATATTAAAATGGTATGTTTCCGATGACAGCCTTGCCGATAAGTGGCTGTTATTCATATCATTCAATATGGGGTTGGCTGTGGGAGCTCACCCTATGTGTTTACTGGTATTACCTGCGATAGGCGTGCTTTTGTTATTGAAGAAGAAAAAACGATACTCTGTAAAAAATGTTATTACAGGGATAGTGGCAGGACTTGGTTTGCTGATTTTGGGTAATCATCTATTGCTTACCGGAATACCGGAATTGCTTAAATGGGCAGATATTTTTACGGTAAATATTGTCGGTCTTCCTTTTAATTCAGGCGTTGCAATAATGGCAATGGTGTTGGTTGTTATTTTTATAAAGGGACTTCAGTTTGTCGATAAAAAGAAGAAAAGAGGATTAAGGATTCTTATCATTGGCATGATGCTTTTTGTTACAGGTGCTTCAACATACACAACGGTAGTAATACGTTCCGGATTCAATCCGCCAATTGATGAAAATAATCCTGAAAATATTGTTTCCCTGGTTTCATACCTCAAAAGAGAATCCTATCCGACACGTCCGTTGGTTTATGGTCCGAATTTTGATGCACGGAACAAAGGATATAACGAAGGGGCTCCGGTATATGAACCTTCCGGAAATGAGTATGTCATCACTGACCGACGTTCATCTCCTGAATACAGAAGGTCCGATATGACTCTGTTCCCGCGTTTGTATAGCAATGACCCTCAGCATGTTGCAGTGTATAAAGAATGGACTGGGCTGAAAGCCGGAGAGTCACCCACATTGTATCATAATCTGCGTTTTATGCTAACATACCAGTTGGGACATATGTACTTCAGATATTTAATGTGGAATTTTGCCGGAAGAGAAGGAGATCAGTTGCATGCTGGATGGCTGGGGATCACAGATGTATTTCATGCTACCCCGGATTTTTTGAAGCAAAATAAAGCATACAATATGTATTTCATGCTACCCCTGTTGCTAGGCCTGGCAGGATGGTATTTTTTGTATAAAAAGGACAGGAAGATATTCTGGTTTCTCATGGCTTTGTTCCTTTTTCTTGGACCTATACTGGTTATATACCTTAATGCAACCCCCAACGAACCCAGGGAGCGTGATTACATCTATGTCGGTTCTTTTTTGGCATTTTGTATAAGTACCGGTGTTGGAGTTCAGGCAATCATTTATTGGATATCCGGTTTTATTAAAAGAGAAACAGTGATTTTTCTTGTTGGCGGAATATTCGTTTTAATACCGGTTCTTGTTTTTTCGGAAGGCTTTAATGATCATAACCGTCACAACAGGTTCCTGCATATTGATTATGCTCGTAATGTTTTAAATTCCTGTGCTCCGAATGCTGTTTTATTTACCGGAGGCGATAATGATACGTTTCCATTGTGGTACTTACAGGAAGTAGAAGGCATACGGACAGACGTCAGGGTGATCGTTCTTACGTATTTTAATGCCGGATGGTTTATCGAACAAATGACCCGAAAAGTATATCTGTCTGAACCTCTTCCTTTTAGTCTGAAAAAACAACAGTTCAGAGATGGGGGATTTAATGATATACTTCCTTACATAAAAGATTCAAACATTAACAATCCGATAAATGTTACCAAATGGCTGGATATGATCCGGAACGAACATCCTGCTTTAAGGACAGGCGATTATTATAGTAAGCAGTATAATTTCATCCCGTCAGGAAAACTTTATCTGAATGTAGACAAACAAAAGATCCTCGGATCAGGATTAGTTCCGGGTCCTATACGGCCATTTATTACAGATAGGATGGAATTTACATTGAAAGAAAACTATCTGTTAAAGAATTCACTTATGATTCTGGATTTGTTGGTACATAACCATTGGGAGCGACCAATCTATCTGAACCAAACTTCTTTGCATTCTCTTGGGATAGATATATCAGATCATGTGGTCAATGAAGGATTCCTTTATAGAGTTTTGCCTGTTAATACTCCTGAAAAACAGCAACTTGCAAATGTCGATTGTATGTATTCCAACCTCATGGAAAACAGCAGTTACCATCATATTGCCAAAAAATATTATAACACAGAAGATTTTCAGTTACGAATTATCCGTCCGTTAAGGATGAGTTACAACCAGCTGGCTGGAGATTTGATTAATAGAGGAGAAATGGAAAAAGCACTGGAAGTAGCAAGGTTTTTGGTTGATAATTTTTATACTCAGGGCACAATACCGGATATCAGTACAATAGATACTGTTGATGTTTTATTTGAAGTTGGAGAAAATAAAAAAGCAGCCTCATTATTGGAAGATATATATGTTTATACTAGAGAAAAACTTTTTTTGGAAAGAAAAAAATTACAATCCTCAAAAGAGGTACAATTAAACCTTTATATTTTACGTTTGATTTTGCAACGTGGCAACAAATACAAATTGGAAGAGATTGCCGAGAAATGTAGGGAAGATATGAAGGAATTGGTAGGATAATAATCAACATATTTACTTAAATAACCCTGGGATCTGTAAGAATCTGCTATAGATTTTAAAGGATTTTTATCGTACATACTACATATTTTTCTGAAATATTTTTATTTTCATAATAAATGGAATTTCAGATTGTAAAGCCGCCATGTGCATTGGAGAAATATGTATATGGGTATATGTTAATTAATATCAGCAGATATCCCTATGCTCAAAAAGTTTACCCGGGGGGATATTCTTCTGTTGTTTTTCATATGGGAGGAGCAAATTATACCATCCATGATTTTGGCAGTCCGGATGTATTACGTCCTGCCAACGTTATGGTTGGTCAGGTAACAAGCAGTTATACCATTACAACCTACGGGATTACGGATGTTGTAATGATCATGTTCAAGCCATCAGGTATATACAGACTATTTAATTTCCCTCTGAATCAAATAACGAATAATGATATTGAATTAACGGATGTAATAGGTGCTGTTGCAGAAGATATTTATCGGAAATTGCTTGAAAATAAGGATAAGGCTCACCGACTAAAGGTAATTAATGATTTTTTAACGGGATATATTCCGGAAGAAATAGTGTATGATCCGGTAGAGGAAGTGTTGGAAAAAATCAACAGCCAAAATGGAATTTTGATCCTAAAAGATGTATTTAACGATCTTTCAATCAGTGAACGTACCATACAGCGTAAATTTAAAGAGGTTGTCGGATTGAGTCCCAAACAATATACAAGGATAATACGGGTAAATTACCTGTTGAAACTGATCAAACAAGGAAAGATCCGGAACTGGAATGAAATTTCGTATCTGGGGGGGTATTACGATCAAACGCATTTTATCAAAGAGATAAAGACTTTTACTGGTGTTACCCCACGTTTATTAAAAGATCTCGATGCGATTAGTCTGTTTAATCCTTTTGACTAAAATGATTTGAAGCTGTTAATGTTCACGAATACATATAGATCGGAAGCGAATTCATGCTGTGTCGGTTTTTTACTATATATTACTTTTGATATTTGCTAGCTTCGATATTTTAAATCACCCTTTTATGATGAACGCTTTACGATTTTTGCTCATGTTTGTGATCTTTTTTGTTAATACATCTTTGTTAAGATCCCAAAATATTGAAGCTATTAAATCAAGTGAAAAATTTAAGATTTCCGGGCAGTTCGGCGGGTCTATGATGTTTTATGGAGTCAATGGCCGTCCGGCTAACAGGGAGGGATTTTCGTGGATCCTGCTGGGAAATCCTATGATCAGCATTTATGGTATTAATATTCCTTTTTCATTTACAGTAAGTGAGCAGCAACGGAGTTTCCAGCAACCGTTTAATAAGATCGGCCTGAGTCCGTATTACAAATGGGCCAAGCTGCATCTCGGATACAGGAATATAAATTTCTCTAAGTATACTCTTGGCGGACATACCATCCTTGGCGGGGGAGGAGAGTTTACCCCGGGCAATTTTACGTTTGGTTTTATGTACGGACGGTTGATGAAACCCGTACAAACAAACCCCTTGTCTCCGGGTGAAATTTATGCCTATACACCTTCCTATAAGCGAAACGGACTAAGTTTGAAAATTGGCTATGGCACAAAAAAGAACAGAGCGGATATAATACTTTTCAGGGGCGCAGATGTGACTGAATCACTTGATACAACAAGTCAAAATGCGCTTGCTCCGGCAGAAAATGCCGTCTTTTCTTTCATTACACATCAGGAGGTATATAAGCATTTTAGTTTTAATCTGGAATATGCTACATGCCTCTATACACTTGACAGTCGGCTTACCGATCCGATGAATGATGGCATTTCTTCGGTGCTGTCAGGATTTATACAGACGAATTCTTCGACCTACTCAAGTAAGGTTATCGATACCTATCTGGGATATGATTCAAAGACCTTCGATATGAAAGTCAGGTATAAACAAATTGATCCTAAATTCAGGTCTATGGGGGCATATTTTATGCAGAATGATTTAAGGAATATCACCTTAGAGCCATCCTATAAATTTGGAAAAAACAAATATCATATCAATGGAAGCCTGGGATTTCAGCGGGATAACCTAAAGGAAAACAAAGCACAGCAAACCAACAGGACGATCGGGTCACTCAGGTTCTCAGCCAATCCGGTAACATGGTACAGGGCAGATATTTCTTACTCCAATTACGATATCAGTCAGCAAAGGGGATTGAGTGAAATTGATACCTTGTCTGAGATTTCACAGACTACAAAGGCAATAAATGTTATGCAGAATGTCAGCGTGGCAGGTAAGGTATTCGGACACAACATCATGCTTACCTTGAACAACCAGAAACTTAAAGATAAAAACCAGAATACCGTCAATTATACATCCTACACATCAAATATGGTAATAGGTTCCTACGTGATCAATTATATGCCCAAACATATGAGTTTGTCCGTTACCTATACCAGTTCACATTTTGAACTTCCCACAACAGACAGCAGGATCTCAGGGCCATCTGTCACTTATTCGGCATCGTTTTTTGAAAACAAATTATCATTGTCTCTAACAGACACGTATTCGACCATAAAAACCAATAATGAAGTCAGCAATACCATTAATATGTTTTCAATAAATAGCAATTATAAAATAAAGAAGAAGCATTTATTCAGGTTCAGGTATTATATAAACGACAGTAATTCAAAATTGCCTGCTGTCAATCCGTTTACGGAAACTAAAGGTGAGTTAGGTTATTCAATTACATTTTAACGGCTATGAAAAGGATACGCAAAACAGTTCAGCTTTTAATAATTGTCAGTTTCTTTCTGACATTAAACGCACATGCACAGGTAACGGCTACAGTATCTGTAATGCCTCCTTATCCGGTCAATATAGAGGATTATGCGAATCAGACTACAGTAATTGTTACGGCTATGGATATGGATAATGTGCAGTGTTATTTGCGCATTAGCATTACCGGAGATAATGGTATTGAATTGAACTCGTTAATTGATTATCCATATCCAAGATTTACCTTATACAATGTTACGCCTTTAACGATAACCGGCCCGGAACTTTACGATCATTTTCAGCTTCAGAATCTTGGCGTTACCGGAATTAGTAAAGCAGAATTGCAGGAAAACGGACTGCCTCCGGGAAATTATCAGATATGCATACAGGTATTTACTGCGGACGATGGAATGCAGGTATCAGGAGATCCACCAGCCGGATGCAGCGGCAATTTTACCATTGATCCTCTGTCAGTAAATATTAGTACCCAGGTTCTTCCTCCTTTCACAGAAGATGTTGAAAGCTATACAAATAAAACATTAGTAACATTGCAGGCAAACCGTCCCGGTAATGTCACACTTCGATTTTCCATCGTCGGAGATAATGGTATTCGTCTCGAAACACGTCCGGATTTTCTTCCATCAGAGGTTATTACTATTTCTTCTGTTTCTCCGCAGATAATCACCTCAGCTGATATGTATGAGTATTTCCAGCAGAGTTCATGGATTGTAAGTGGTATTTCGTATGAGGAGTTATGGGACAGCGGGTTGCCTCAGGGAAATTACAGGATATGTGTAACGGCATATGAGGATAATGAACTTGTTTCATTGGAAGAACCGGGCGGATGCAGCAATTCTTTTTCGATCGACTACCTTGATCCTCCGATTCTTATAACTCCTTACAATGAGATTGAAATTGAGGAGAAAGGAATGCAAAACATTATTTTTAGCTGGACACCGTCTCCCGGAGCTCCTCCATGGACACAATATACCCTGAAGTTGGTTGAGATCATGGATCCATATCAGGACCCTAATGATGCGATGCTGTCAGCAACCACTCCGCCATTCTTTGAAACTGAAGTAACAGGAGCCACCTCCTTTTTATATGGCCCGGCACAACCTATCCTTGAACCCGGACTGCGCTATGCTTTCCAGGTGATCGCCAGCGATGCCGAATCAAACAGGAAATTCCAGAATTATGGAAAGAGTGAAGTTTTTTGGTTTACCTACGGCGAAAAGGAAGAGATGACACCAATGTCGGCAGATTCCGTTGTAGTAAATCTTGATCCTCCGGCGTCATATGATAATCTGGAGGATTTTGAAGCAGAATTTGAAAAAATTCCGTTTACAACCTTAAACGGACGCATGTTTTGTAAATATCCGGATTATCCCGGCGTTACCTATATTGATAAGCCACAACAAAATACAGCCACGCTCCCTTCCGGAAATACGACCATAACCTTGCCTACAGGATCAGCAAATCAAAGTTTTTCAAACACTGATGTCGGAAGCGCTGGAAGAGCTAATAAAAGCCTCAAATATTCAAATGTGGCAAAGGCAGGAGGAGCCCTTCAGTCGAATGCTAATGGTCTGGGAATGATGGCAGGTACCATCTCAGATGATTTGGAATTCAGCTCTACCGGAACCATTTCTGGAGTTACAGAACTGAGAAAGCAACCCTACTATTATTTCGGGTCTACAGAGGAAATGGTAAATACCAGGCCACTGGCAAATGTCCGCCTAAGACTTGTTGGAAGAATTGCTTATGTCCGAGCCCCGTATGCACCGGGAGAAATCTTTGCATTATATCAGGACCATGGACCAAGAGAAGGTTTAATGAAATATACAGACCTGAAACTTCAGGAGAGACATGACTCCTACAAAGTGATAAATGTGGTGCTTGATGTCACGGATACTGACGAAAACGGAAATTTTACATTTAACTTCAACAGCGATTTTTTTACAGGTTCATTTTCGACAGGAGAGTTTAAATTCGTAAAACAGATCGACGAAAATGTTGCCGAGAGCCCGTTTGATATACTAGAATGGGGTATGGATGAGGGTATAGATGAGGTTTATACAGGACTCAATAAAAATATGTTATCAAGTATCATGGCAGGAAACGGAATAGAAATTCCTCAATCAGAAGCGATGAAAGTGCTTTCAGGAGGAGGGCATGAATTAATAAACCGGGGCGGCTACATATGTCTCAAGATTGAAGTAGAAAATCCGAAATTCTGCAGTCCGGATATTGATGTATTTATGATGCCCGGAGATAACCTGACCATACCACCTCAGGTAGCCAAATTGAAAACATACGACCTGATGGTCTCAGCCCGGGCATGTGATACCCTGGCACAGGCAGCCACAAGTAATGAACTGATGGAAAATGTGAACATCAAAATTTTGAGAGATAAACGGGATCTTAGTGATGAACTTGACCTGATCCTTGATTACGAAGGACAAAAACTTAATACCGAAACGATAAATCCCAGGGGAACTTTTAAGAATGTATCAGTAGGCAAGACCGGGTTAGGAGCTGAGAGCACCCTATATTTTAAAAACCTGGTACGACATAATCCTGATGATCAATACTGGATCGAATTATCAACGAGGGATACGTTGAAAGCCAATATTGAATATGATTATGAAGCATCCTATAACTACAAAACAATTTTTGAGGTATTACCTACTCAAAAAGATAATGACGCAAAAAATTATCTGTATGAATCACCATATCCATCGCCGTGTGCTGTCTATAACCATCAGTATGTTGTGCCGATGATTAGTGCAGAATATGTAATGAAACCGTTACCTCCGGAAATTAAAGGAAGGGTCTTGTCCGCAACAAATATTGTTAATTCAAGCCTGGCAAATGTACGGGTTGAATTACTGGATTTTCACGAATATCGCAATCATCCTTCATCGGGGGATTTTAATAACGATTATTCCAGTATGAAATATTTTGCAAATAATAGTGTAATGCGTATCGAAGAGCATAAAGATATAACTTCTCCGGGTATCTTCAGATTTACAGGACTTGATGTAGATGTATATAATTCCAGCCCCGCCGGTCCTTACCGAAAGGTTTATATTTCATGTCCTACCTATAAAAGTGTCCTTATTCCTGGGTATGATGGATATCCATGGAATTTAGAACGTGGGTCATTTATGGATATAAGTGATGTGCAGATGGAAGCTGCAGATTCTTTGAAAGGTTTTGTAGAAGATGAAGACGGCAATCCGGTGGTGGCCTATGTGAAAACCAGCTATTCGCCATTTTACAAAACAGAGCTAAATACCTCATTAACTGGTCAACCCGAACAGGTGTTTAATGTTCCCGCACAAGAAACCTATAATCATATTTATATTCATCCCCGGCAGGAACAGTATTTTAAAACAGACACATTAATAAATGTCGTACCAAAAACACCATTGAAAATTGTTGTGTATAAAAAACTTCATCGTCCCGTAATAATTATTAAAGATAATCAGGGGAATGTCATTCCGGATGTCAAAGTGAAACTTGATAAATATGAAGCAACAACAGGTGGAGATGGGTTCGTGAAATTTAAGTTTGCTGCCGAGAGCGATCAGTTTGTCTTAACCATCATTCCTCCGAAAGAATTTACTCCAATACAAAAAACAATCAGTGTGCCTGTGTCACCTAAAGCACAACGTATTGTTATTATACTGGATAGAGGCAATAGTATTTATGGTAAAATCACAGATAGCCAATCAGGAACTACGATCTCCAACGCCAGGATATATGCCGAATTATCTTCCATGGACGGAAATGTTCTTTATATCGAGGATAGTTCAGACAGGTACGGAAATTATAGATTATCCGGGATCCCCAAAACACAGACAAACCTGACTGTCCATGTTGTAAAGACCGGATCAAATCCGACGTATGAAGGGTTGGTAGAAAATATTACGTTTCATAATACTTCTGCAATCACAAATATACCCCCACAGCCACATGACTTCTCCCTAAAACGGCTGGAAGGTTGGAACATTGATAAGATCTGGGGATTTCCTGTAGCCGTGGAAAAATTTGTTGCCGATCCTTTAAATACGGAGATAGCTACGATCAGCGGATATCTGTATGATCTTCCTATGGCAGGATCGTTTTCACTACAACAATCTGATCTGCATATCCCTTTTCAAAACGTAAAAATAACAAAAAGTGGTGCTACGGTAGAACCTGTCAATTCATCCTTCAGTACAACTATAAATAATATCCCTTTAATAGTTAATAATACCTTTGCCGCCAATCTCTATAATAAATCCAGGAAAAGTAATACACCCGGATTAAATCTTCTTATCGCGTATAATGCACCGCTTGAAGTGTATAAAGGTATGAATGGCGGTGCGATATCCGGAATGGTTGAACTTGATGCCGGTTCCTATACATCGTTAAATTTATCCCGTGAAATGTATATTGGTCATAGCACCACGAACAGTAAAACAACAGTGTTTTCAGGAGCAACAACCTTGATGCAGATTCAAAGTACAACTTTTAATGTCTTTAGCCTCGGGTCAGATCTTGAACCGATGCCTGTAAAGGATTATAAGGTATATGGATTTAACGCAGATGCTGTTCTCGGACCAGAATCAAATCTACAGGGAAATAAGATCAACCTCGCCACTACCCTGCACACCAACATTCAGACCTGCACTACCTGTAGCAATCTGGATCTGAAAATAAATGTGGGAAGTGTCAGGATTACAAACAATACCATCGATCTGATCCCTTCTGCTAATGATACCCTGAATTTTGATCTTGAAGAATGGAAAGTCTACAACCAGGGAGGCTGGGTATTTAATAAGGATGAAGAAGCAATAGTATTGGATAAGGTATTGATTGTTACCACAAAAGGGATTACCGCAACAGTAAGAGGAATACGGATACGCCCGGATTATCTGGCAGAAGGTAGTATCGATATTGCTGGAGGCGGCTTGTCTCTTGGTGGGGTCGCCAATATAAAGCTCAGTCCGAATATAACACCACTATTCAATTATGATTCCATCGGACATTACCGGATTAGTCTGGTAGGAAATTTGTCTGCCGGTGAACCCGCCGGATACATTGATAATCTCCCAGCAATGGCATCCGGCGATCGGATTGAATTCAAATCCATAGGGCTTTTGAGCAATAATAAAGAAGTACTCTCTATTGAGGGTGATTATCTTTTTCATGATATAATGAATATCCGCGTAACCAGCATCACTTCAGGAAACGGATTTTTTGTTTTAAAAGGTATGCCTGATCCGGGTGTTCCCGATTTGACACCTTCCGAATCCGGTATGCGATACGCGCTTGAAGACGGGAAAATTGTAGCTAAATTTTTAGGTATCCAGGGCAATGTTGAATGTCCGGGGAATGTGGTGTTTGAGCTTGATTCTCAAAGGCTTACTGCCGGAAAATACATGTCCTATGGAACTTTTCATATAGCATCCGGTACGGGAAAAAGAAAATTTGACCTGAGAGGCCTGTTGGAAAAAACGAAAAATGACTGTGTTATCAAGGTGATAAAGGTTGATGGTGATGGCCTTTATGAAGGAAACATTGAACAAAATATGGTTGTCGGAAACAATACATTTAAAGTTTATGACGGTCTTATACAAGCCGTTAATAGCGCAGATTGGGGCGAACTGGAATATTATGGTAATTCTTCTTCGATCGACGGGCTAAATGAAAAAGTAAATAATTTTAAATTTGTTGTACATGGAAGCATAGGAGTGAGTACTACAAATGTCGAGTTTACAAACATTAATGTTGGATTTGGCGAAATGAGCCTGGTGTATGATTTTGATGAAAATATACTGACCGGTTCGTTGGAAGTGCATAATATCCAGCTGGGATATGCCGTGCTGGAGTCGGGTATACTTCACATACTATTTGATAATAAAGGTTTCTATCTTGCCGGATCTGTATATATCAGGCCTTTGAATCTGGTTGGTGTTCAGGGGGCATTCGTTATCGGTAATTCGGATGCCGTTCGCCCGGAACATACTGCGGGTTTGTTAAACAATTTTGATGCTCTTAGTGTGCCAAAACTGAATGCAATACATGGGTCGTATGCTATCGGACAGTTGAATCTCGTTGATATAAAGTTGGAAACTCCATTCCTGGATATTTTGTCTGTACGAATTAAAGCAGGGGCTGGGATGTATTTTTTAACAGATCTTGATAAGCATAATGAAATTGTAAAAATAGGAGGATATATATTCGGAAATGCATCAGGAGGATTCTCACTTCGTGTTTGTAAATTTAGTGTCGATGCCGGTGCAAAGGGAGGCCTGGAAGGCACCTATGATTTCAGTAAAGATACTATTTCATTGGATGGATGTGCCGAGGGGTATATTAAAGTAAATGCCTGTAAATATAATACCGGGGGAGCATTCCGGGTTGATCTGAACTGTAGTTATAATGGTAGTTTTAAGGTCGGCGGAAGCATAGGATGGAAAAATTGTCAATAATTTTTAGTAAATAAATTCATGAAATATATCATATTATCTCTTCTAGTAACGTTGGTTCACAATACCATAGCTCAGGATATCCGGGGATTCAAATCAATAAACAAGGACAGCATCCCAGAGTTGCATTGGGTAGCTGCCAACCTGAAAGATTCCCTAGAAATAAAAATATTCAGGTCACCTGTCGATAGTATGGAATTCAGGGAGATCCAAACATTCAGTCATATAAAATATTCCAATGACTCTGCCTATTTTATGGTAATGGATACCACGCTTCAGAGGAAATCATTATGCAAATATTTTATTCAAACTTCCATTGATGATAAAATAGTCCGGTCGGAGATACTTTACGGACACAATATGGGGAATATTCCTCCTCCGGGATTGGTTCGTTTCAAGGCAAGATCTGCTGAAGATAAAAAAGCACTTGTGCTTACATGGAAACTGAATTATAAATTCACCGTTAAATCGTTGTCGCTGTACAGAAGCGAAAACTATGATTCCGGATATGAGTTTGTCGCCAATCTTCCTGCTGATGCCGAGACATATACCGATCGGGTAGAAATATCCAATGAGGCGTACTATTATTTTATCCAGATACATGACTTCTTTGGCTATCTGATGCCAAGTGTCCGTATACACGGGATTTGTACTTACAAAGAAATGGCTTATCCGCCTGAAAATTTTAATGTTTCAATTAATGACGATAAAGTACTGATAACCTGGGAAAGGGTTGGTAGAAATGTCAAAGGGACAAAGATATACAGGAGAATCGGGAATACAGGCAGATTTTATCCAATAACAACAACCATCCCTACACCAAACAGAGAAAATGCCTACACTGATACGACAATTAATAGTCCTGGAAGAAAAGAAGTACAGTATTACGCTGTAAATATCAGCGACGGATTTCTCGAAAGCAACCCTACTGATACAATATCAATTATGTCTCTCGGCAAGTCAGTTGTAGGGCCACCAAAGGAGGTTTCGTATATTTTGGATTCGCTTGACCGGATAATGCTGATCTGGGATTCCCAGGATGGTGATCCGAATGTTAAAGGTTACAACGTGTATCGCTCAGTCAATGAAGGTACTCCTGAACGTTTAAATGCCGGTCTTTTGTCTTATAGCTCCAACTTTTTTACGGATAGTTCTTTGCAGGATTATGGCCGGATCACCTATTTCATTGAGACTGTCAGTATAACAAATACTCCGAGCAAGATACGTAAGAGCATCAACGTGCAGAGAAATCAACCCCGGTTACATCTGGTGTTGAATCTTCGGTCGGAAAAAAACGGCATTTCTGTAAGCTGGATACCATTGAAGGATAAAAACATGAAAAATTTGCTTATCTACCGGCAATCAGGGAGTGATGCGCCAGTGCTTTTGTCAAGACTCTCTCCGGATACAAACAGATTCATGGATTCAGGTGCTGTGAGCGGTAACATATATACCTATATCGTTGTCGCCAAATTAATTAATGGGGGCGAGTTAGTGGTAAATGATGGTGTATCAATGAGTTATCTGAAATGATCACTTATTAATTCGAGAATTACTTTTCTTCAAACAAAATGATGTTTTATCGATTATATATATGATTGTTTTTTTATCCAAATCATATATAAATGTCAGAAAAACGAAAGATCACCGTGGCCTATGGTGATGGTATAGGCCCGGAAATTATGCAGGCAACCCTGGAGATACTTCTTGCTGCCGGAGCAAAAATTGAAACCGAAGTTATTGAAATAGGAGAAAAGGTGTATCGCAAGGGCATTTCTACAGGCATTGCCCCTGAATCCTGGGAATCATTACGCCGGACAAAAGTTTTTCTGAAAGCACCAATCACCACACCACAGGGGGGAGGATTTAAAAGCCTGAATGTGACTACCCGGAAAATGCTGGGACTTTACTCCAATGTGCGGCCATGCCGGTCTTATTTTCCATATGTACCTACCAATCATCCATTGACCGACATGGTTATCATCAGGGAGAATGAAGAAGACTTGTACGCAGGCATCGAACATCAGCAGACCAACGAAGTGATCCAGGCATTGAAGCTGATCTCCAGACCCGGATCGGAAAAGATCATTCGGTTTGCATTCGAATATGCCAAAGCCTATGGTCGCAAAAAGGTGACCTGTATGACCAAAGACAACATCATGAAGCAGGCAGACGGTCTGTTCCATAAGATTTTTGAGGAGGTAGCAAGAGAATACCCGGAGATAGAAAACAATCATATGATCATCGACATAGGCTCGGCAATCATCGCAGATCGCCCGCACTCACTGGATGTTATTGTTACACAAAACCTATATGGCGATATTATCTCCGATATCGCAGCCCAGGTGACAGGGTCGGTCGGATTGGGTGGATCTGCAAATTTCGGGTCTGAGGTGGCTATGTTTGAGGCAATTCATGGATCAGCTCCTGACATTGCCGGACTGGACATCGCCAACCCCTCCGGACTTATTAATGCTGCCGTAATGATGCTTGTACACATTAACCAACCTGAAGTAGCAGAAAAAATCCAGAATGCCTGGCTTAAAACCATTGAAGACGGGATTCATACCTCAGATATTTATAACAAAGACTCCGAACGAAAAGTCTGGACACAGGAATTTGCCAGGGAAGTTATGTTACGACTTGGCAAGACGCCTGTTAGACTCCGGCCTGTGACCTATAAATCCGGGGACTTTATGGAACAGATCAAGGTGAAGCAACGACCCAAGCAGGTTAAAGAACTTGTTGGAGTGGATGTCTTTCTTGATTGGGATGATAAACAACGAAATCCGAAAGAACTGGGAGATATGCTCAAAAAAGCAGATGATGAGGGGATAAAACTGACCCTTATTACGAACAGAGGAGTGGTTGTCTATCCTGAAAGCGTACCGGAAACATTCTGTTCGGATCACTGGCGCTGCAGATATCTGCCAACAAAAGAAAATGCCTCTATAACACCGCTCCAGATCATATCGTTGCTTCAACGTATAAATGATTTAAAACTTGATGTGATTAAGACAGAGAATCTATATACGTTTGATGGAAAAAAAGGATATTCACTGGGACAGGGAGAATAATTGAGCAGAGTGTACAGGGCAGAGCGCTTAGCGGGAGCATACGAATCAGCGTAGAAAAGATCACGGAATAAAAGCTATAATTCACATATATCCCAACTTCATAAATATTATGACAGACAAGACGTTATATTACTGTTTTGTTAAGAAAATTTATGAACCAAAATTTCCATCAGGATGAAATATGTTCTTTTATGTTTAATTTTTGCAATAAACTTACCTTTGTCAGCCCAAAAATCTGTTCAGAAAGGCAAAGCATCTTACTATGCAGATAAATTTAACGGGAGGAAAACAGCCAGTGGAGAAATATTTTCAAACGATTCGTTGACTGCTGCACATCCAAAGTATCCCTTTGGCACTATGATAAGAGTTACCAATCTTGCCAATAAAAAATCAGTAGTGGTACGTGTGAACGACAGGGGGCCTCATGTTAAGAGCCGGATTGTTGACCTGTCAAAGAGAGCAGCCCGTGCCATTGATGGCATCAGAGCAGGGATTATCGATGTAAAAGTAGAATTGATCAGGTTACCCAATGGTACATGATCAGCCTAAATGACCATTAATTTTATTGTATTTTTTTGATAAGTACAGGTAAATGGATAAAGGCACAAATATTCCGATAAAAATAAAGATATACATCAGGTATTCAGGACCCGAAGGATAGTTCCAGATGTTGCTTATGATCTTTGCCTGGATAATCAAAATGAGAATTCCGATAAACAATTTCAGGTAGCTGTTAAAGGATTTTGCAAGCTGATATTGTTTTCGTGCATTTTTACGGGTGATTTTCACCGGATAATTCAGGATATGCGGATAATTGTTAAGTACTGTTATCACTACATATAACGATACAGCAATTACCGCCAACAGGATCGTAATACTCTTCCCGCTTAAAACACTGTTTTCTGTGCCAATAGAAACAGAAAGGTCTTCCGGGAGATAGGTATAATTAAAAACCAGATAGGCAACCAGATATACAACCGAAGAGAATGCAAAGGCTTCCAAAAATACATCTGGTAAGGTGCGAACCGGATTGATCTTAGGTTTGGGCATTTTTCGAATAGTTAGCATTAAACAATTTGATCATACTCGTAATGATCAATAAATGAATTAATTATGTGCTATAAATAGTATACGATTTATCGTATAGTACCGGATAATTTGACCGGTTGAATCTTAAAACATTTATTACATGCTTTCATAAGTTTTATTTATGCAACCATTTCTTTAACAGGGAATTGATCTCTTTTTGTATTGATTCCTGTTCAGATTTATCACTAAATAATGCTTTTGGGGTATCCGGCTCCCAGATACCCAGTTCTGTAAACTGATCCGGATCAATGCATATGAGTTTCGGGATCCTGTCATCCTCCTGAAACAATTGCTTTGTTAAATCCGGATATTCATTTTTGAGCAGAACCCGCATCTCAATCTTTTCAGATTGCTGGGCTATTTTGGCCAGGGCTGGAATTATCTGTGTGTTGTCTCCGTATTTACCATCAAAGATCACCATCCACAGTAATCGTTTGTCAATATTTAACAACAGATCCTTTAACTCCTCATCAACGACCAACGTACGGAATGTTCGTTTCATACGATGAAAATTGAGTCTGGTATCCTGGATGCAATGGTGCCCCGGATCTGTGGTTCCGATTTTATTTGCTTTCAATATATCTCTTAATGAATGGAGATAGTTTTCATAGGATACGGAACGCTCCAGATGTATTGCTTTAATTGAGTTTTTGTTATAAACCTTCATCACCCCTTCCTTTTACTTCACAAATTTCATGATTGTGGTAATTTATGCAGGTGGTTTTAATGGTTAACGATTCTGATTCTAAACAATTCTAAGTATGAATTGTTTGGAATTCCCTGTTTCTATCCTGTATAGGCATACTGAAACCTGTCAAAGCTTTTTATTTCATGAACTTTAAAACTGTCCTTTTTCATGAACACCTCAAAGATCAGTTCCCGGTTCCAGTAAAGTGATACGATAATATTTCCTTTTATAATTTTATGAACCAAAATTGAATTATTTCTTAAAAAGTTCAATTGATTCGTCATGTCTAATTGATCAAAAACAGATTTTGTCATGTCGCTCTCCTCTTTTTAATCCAACATTCAAATTGATCAGGATTTGTTTGCTGTTTTGTCTCTTGAAAAATTTCCTACTTATTAATACGAATTATCGTCGGTGAGAATTGATTTTTTTCTTTTGGCTTTAATTAAAATATTACATTAATAATAATTTAATGCATTTTATATATACTACATCTTCGCCAAATATGCTTCACCGGATTTCTTATTGAATATGGGTAGATTTTATTCCAATAAATCTTATCTATTCAATCGAATATGTATTTTTGCTGCTGGTTTTAAAAAAATATAGTACATTAAACACAGGCTGTGACAGGATGATATCGTTGGGAAGTACATTCAAAAATCAATTTTTACCTATGGTGAACGAAAAAATAAATTGTATTGGGGTGATGACAAGCGGGGGAGATTCTCAAGGTATGAATGCTTCTGTAAGAGCGGTTGTCAAAACTGCCTTACATAAAGGAGTTGACGTATATGCCATTTTAAACGGGTACCAGGGAATGGTGAATGGTGGGGATATGATCCGGAAAATGGATTGGGAATCTGTTGGAGGTATTTTGCATAAAGGAGGTACCGTGATAGGAACAGCCCGATGTGCGGAATTCAGAGAACGGGAAGGAAGACTTAAAGCAGCAAAGAATTTAATTGATAACCAGATTGATAATCTTGTTGTTATTGGAGGGGACGGAAGTCTTACCGGAGCAAATTTTTTTAAAGAAGAATGGACCTCTATTCTCGAAGAGCTGATTGAACGAAAATGGATAACAAAACAACAGGCCGATAAACATCCCAAGCTTAATATTGTAGGTCTGGTAGGATCGATTGATAATGATCTGTCAGGTACTGATATGACCATTGGTGCTGATACAGCATTAAGAAGGATCACCGATGCCCTTGATGCCATCAGCAGTACGGCTGCCAGTCACCAGCGTACTTTTGTGGTGGAGGTGATGGGAAGAAACTGCGGATACCTGGCACTCATGGCAGCCATTGCCTCCGGCGCTGATTATTTGCTGATTCCTGAACGCCCGCCGGAATCGGACGACTGGGCAGAGGACCTGTGTCAGACCATTCAATCTCATAAGCAGCTGGGAAAAAGGAAGAGCCTGATCATTGTTGCCGAAGGCGCAATCGATAAAAATGGCAAACCAATAAAAAGCTTTGAAGTGGTGGAAGTTCTGAAAGAACGCATCAATGAGGAAGCCCGGCTAACCATTCTTGGTCATGTTCAGAGAGGGGGAGCACCAACCGCTTTCGACAGGTATATGAGTACCCTTCTTGGGTATGCAGCAGTAGAACATCTTCTAAATGATGTGCCGGATAAGGAATCCATGATCATAGGCCTGCAAAAGAACAAAGTTAAGGCTGTTCCCTTAATGGAAAGTATAAAACAAACCAAATCTATTGCAAACTTCATTGCTGATAAAGATTATGATAAAGCAATCGAACTTCGCGGAGGTAGCTTCAGGGAGACCCTTGAAGCCTTTAAAACCTTGCGTCAGGCAATGCCCAAACCAGTTCCGGAAGGGCACAAACAGTTAAATCTGTTGATTATGAATGCCAGCGGTCTCGCACCTGGAATGAATACAGCTGTTCGTACAGCTGTACGATTGGGACTTGACAGAGGACACCGGATACTGGGAGTACACAATGCCGTAGAAGGTCTTATCAACAACGAAATTACGGAAATGAGCTGGACGGAGGTGGAGGAATGGACCAATCAGGGGGGCAGCATGCTTGGCACAAACAGGAAAACACTCAAAAAGAAAGATTTCTATCGTGTTGCCAGGAATCTGGAAGAACATAAGATCGATGGCATGTTGATGATAGGAGGGTATCTGGGATACGAATGCTTTTATTCGCTGATCAAAAAAAGATCAGAATTCCAGGCATTTGATATACCAATGGTATGTCTTCCTGCCAGTATTAATAACAATTTGCCAGGTACCGACATGAGTGTAGGCGCTGATTCGGCACTGAACAATATCGTTGACGCAGTCGATAAAATCAAAGAATCTGCTGTTGCAAATAAACGGGCCTTTATTGTTGAGGTAATGGGAAGATATTGTGGCTATCTCTCTACCATGAGCGGATTGGCAACCGGAGCCGAGAGGGTCTACATCCATGAAGAAGGGGTGACGTTAAAAGACATCATGAAAGATGTGAAGATGTTTGTGGATGGTTTTAAAGCAGGAAAACGCCTTGGACTGGTTTTGAAAAGTGAATACGCTAATAAGATCTATACAACACCCATCGTTGCTGCATTGTACGAAGAAGATGGTGGAGACGTATTTGATGTACGGCAGGCGATATTGGGGCATCTTCAGCAGGGAGGGAATCCAAGTTCATATGACCGGGGTATCGCCACCCGGCTGGCTGCCAGCAGCATTGATTTTCTGATTAATGCAGCCGAAAATACTAAAAATGACGCAGTAAATATCGGTATGCAGGGAGGAGATGTGATTTATACTGACCTGGAAGACTGGCCAAAATTAATTGATCCCGAATATAACCGGCCTGTCAACCAATGGTGGCTGTCGTTGAATCCGCTGATTGACCTTTTTGGAAGGTATAAACCATAAGATTACAAAGATTTAGAATTAAAGGTGTTATGAAAAAAGCAGGTGTACTGATCGTATTGTTATTCCTTCTCGGATGTGGCAAAGGATCTTCAGGTTCAGGTGAAAAGGTGCAGGAAGAGGAAACTCCCATAAAATTTACTATAACTGATTTTTACAGTCAGGATACACTGTTGCAAAGCAAAACTGAAGCGATATACGAAGAAATGGATTCTGTTGAACGGATCGGTCAGATGATCGTTGCTGCAGCAGGTCGGCTGGGTAAACCCACGGAAGTCGTTGAAAAACTTATTGCCGGTAAAATGGTAGGAGGTGTTTTACTTCTCAACGGAAGTAAATCGGGGTTTAAGGATTTTGTACATCATTTCGATAGTCTGGCAAAGGCTTCCGGTCTTGTCCCTCTGGTATACAGTGCCGATGCAGAGCCCAGCCTGATAAACAGAAAGATAGAAGACACCCAAACAGTCCCGAAAACTGTCGAGTTGACCACGACGCATTTGTGTGACAGCATCACACAAATCATCAATAAAGAACTGCTGGAAATCGGCATTAAGCACAATTATGCCCCGGTGGTGGATATAAGTCCGGATAACGAAGCCATTAAGAACAGAAGCTTCGGCTACGAACCCGATTCAGTGGTAAAACTAGCAAACGTCTTTGTTAAGACGACCCAGAAGGCTGGCATTGCCGCCACCGTAAAACACTTTCCCGGACATGGACTGGTTAAAGGGGATACCCATTCAAAGCTGGTGTTTATTGACGGTGAATTGAAGGAAGCACCTTTGTACAAAGAATTCATCGATCAGGAAGTGCTTTCCGTGATGGTAGGACACATTGCTGTCCGGAATAACGAAACATATAACACCAATGGACTTCCCTCCAGTTGTTCACGAAATATTGTAACGGATCTACTTCGTGATAAAATGGATTTTAAGGGGATCATCATCACTGATGCCATGAATATGGGGGCACTTAAGGAAATTGATAATGCTTGTCTGAAGGCCGTCGAAGCGGGATGTGATATCATATTGATGCCGGACGATGAAGAAAAGTTGATAAAGGATATTTTGGATAAGATACAAACAGATGATGTGTTCAGACAACAGGTTGAAACATCCATAAAAAGGGTAATACGTTTGAAGTTGTGTCTTGGGGTAATTGAATAATTGATTGTTATGAAGCAGAATTACGGAATACTATTCCTCCTTATACCACTGTTTTTTCTAATGAATTGTGAAACAGGGAGCAGATCAGGAGGATATAAAATAGACGGATTGTTGTCAGGTGTGGATGACTCCACAAAAATACGGTTAATGCGGGTTGTTGAAGGGAATATACTGCCCTATGACAGCACATACATTTTTAACAGCGCATTTGTATTTACCGGAAAAGTAAAAACCCCGGAGATGATGTACATTCAACCTGACGGCACAAATAAAATGATCAATCTGTTTGTAGAGAACAGTGACATTTCTGTACATGGTTTTATAGGAGATCTTCCGGGAATCCAGGTGAAAGGATCAAAAACACACGATGAACTTGTTACGTTCACAAAATATCTGAAACCTGTTGACCGTGAAGCAAGGGCGCTGGATTCACTGTATGGTGTTTATTCTGAACAAGAAAAGATCCAGGAGATCGATTCATTCCGAACAAAGCTATATGAGAAACAGATCTCGATGATCAAAAATTATATCAAAGGCAAGAGCAGGTCGTATCTCACACCTTTCATAATCGACACATATCTTGCCTATGACATCGGATGTGCACAATTGGATTCGTTGTTGTCGGATATCGACCAGAGTATCAGGGATTCAAATTATTATGCCAGGTTAAAGCAGCGTTTAACTATCCTGAAAAGTCTGGAGCCGGGTCAGATGGCTAAAGAAATAACACTAAAGGATACTACAGGTACTGAAATTGCCTTATCCGGACTAAAGGGGAAATACATTTTGATCGATTTCTGGGCTTCATGGTGTCCTGCCTGCAGAGAAAAGAACCCCGAATTGGTCAGGTTGTATCAGGAGTTCCATAATAAGGATTTTGAGATTTTCTCCGTATCGCTTGATAAGGAAAAACAGTCCTGGGCCAATGCAATTAACCAGGATAAACTGACTTGGTTACACGGTTCGGATTTGTCGGGGTGGGGTAGTCCGGTATGCAAAGAATACGGTATTTTTTCAATTCCTTCCACGGTTTTGATCGATAAAGATGGAAGCATAGTAGCATGGAACCTGGAAACAGATGATCTCCGTCAGATATTATCAAAGTTGAAAGTGAAAAGTTGAAAGTGAAAAGTTGAAAGTTTATTTTCGGATAAACAGGAAGATCATATAACCTAAGAAGCCGATTATAAAAACAAATGCTTCCCAGCGATCAAGTTTTTTGACCGTGAGGGTGAACATAAAGAAGAACAACAACATCGTACTGATCAAAAGGATTGTCATATCAATATCAAAGACATTTTTATACTGAATAGGACTGATCAGAGAACTCAGACTGAGAACAAGCGTGATGTTGAAAATATTTGAGCCGAGTACATTCCCGATAGCGATATCAGCTTTCCTTTTCAATGCGGCAACCACAGAAGTGGCCAATTCGGGTAAAGATGTGCCGGCAGAGATGATGGTAAGACCGATTAGTTTGTCACTTACATTAAAATAATGGGCTATCATTTCAGCATTTTTCACAACAAGATGCCCCCCGATGCTTAGAAATATAATCCCTGTTATAATGTATAGAACAGTTTTTTTGCTACTGAATATTTTTACATCATCAAGCAGGTTAATATCATTGTCGCGAAGATTCTTAAAAACATATATCAGGAAGCCAACAAACAGAGCCAACAATAATAACCCATCGATCAGACTTATTTGATTTTGTGCTGCGTTCCAGAGAAAATGATCACTCACCAGAATGAATAGTACCATTGTAATAAGTATGGAAAACGGGATTTCCTTCCATACCGTATTATTGGTGACACTCATTGGGTATATGAATCCGGCAATACCCAGG
>JBNKDZ010000202.1:0-3469 GCA_050288525.1 Cyclobacteriaceae bacterium | reverse complement strand
TTGTTCCGTAAGTTTCGGGTTAAATGACGATTTTTTTTCACGCAAAGCACGCAAAGAAGGACGCTAAGCGCGCAAAGAAATCAAGGAGATTTCAGAAATATGTCATATGCTCTCATATATGACCCCTGCGGGGTAGTGTCGTTATTTCCATGGTTTTCTACAGATATATGACTTCTCCGAAGTCCTAATGAAGTCAAAAAATCATCCTGTACAAAACGCACCTTCCTTCTTCGAAAAAAAAGAAAATCTACCCGGGCGAGGAGGGGGCCTGTGTCAGAATCCTGGAGAAAAGCACATTCAGCAAGTAGAAATTTGAATATTCTCTGTAATTTCAAAATTAAAACCACAGATCACGATTTTTTTTCACGCAAAGCACACAAAGAAAGACTCTGCGTGCGCAAAGAAATGAAGGATATTTCAGGAATTCAGTACCTAATCAGAATACTTCTACATTAATTATTCCCATGATTTAACAAACAATCAAAAAGCATTGAGAGTATATTAAGGATAATTTGTATTTTTGAAGGATTGATGTGTTTGTTTGGGATATAGAAAATGTAGATACCATTAAGTGATCGTAGAAAATGCTGTTTAACTCGCTGGATTTCGCCCTGTTTTTGCCAATCATATTCGTGCTTTACTGGTATGTTTTTCAGAAAAGCCTGAAACTACAGAATCTTTTGCTGGTAGTGGCAAGCTACGTGTTTTATGGCTGGTGGGACTGGCGGTTTCTTTCTCTGATCCTGATTAGTACGCTGGTAGATTATATGGTAGGACTGGGATTGAGGGATCAACAGGATAGTATAAAACGGAAGTTGTTGTTGTGGACGAGTATCCTGGTCAACCTGGGATTTCTGGGCTTTTTCAAATACTATAATTTCTTTCTCGACAACTTTGTGTCAGCATTTTCCTTTTTCGGGCAAGAAATCAGTGCCAGTTCACTAAACATCATCCTGCCCGTAGGGATCAGTTTTTATACCTTCCAGACCCTGAGTTATTCTATTGATGTATACCGGGGAAAACTGAAACCTACAGAAGATTTTATTGCTTTTGCTGCTTTTGTAAGCTTTTTTCCTCAGCTGGTGGCAGGGCCTATTGAAAGAGCCACGAATCTGGTGCCTCAGATCCTGAATAAAAGAACGTTTGATTATCATAAAGCTGTCGATGGATTACGGCAGATCCTGTGGGGATTGTTCAAAAAGATTGTGATCGCTGATAATTGTGCCCAGTTCGCCAATATGATCTTTAACAACTCCGAACAATACTCGGGAAGCACCCTGTTGCTGGGGGTACTGTTCTTTACCTTTCAGATCTATGGCGACTTCTCCGGCTATTCGGATATTGCCATTGGTACCTCCCGCTTGTTCGGGATTGACCTGATGCGGAACTTTGCCTTCCCCTATTTCTCAAGAGACATTGCGGAATTCTGGCGACGTTGGCACATCTCCCTTTCGACCTGGTTCAGGGACTATCTGTACATCCCACTTGGAGGGAGCAGGGGAGGTACCCAAATGAAAATACGGAATACCTTTATTATATTTGTGGTCAGTGGCTTTTGGCATGGGGCTAACTGGACGTTCATTGTCTGGGGAGCTCTGAATGCCCTGTATTTCATGCCCTTGATGCTTACCGATCGCAATCGTGCCAATCTGGAGATCGTCGCACAGGGCAAAAAGCTTCCGTCTGTACGGGAATTTGCTGCCATGTTGCTGACGTTTTCACTTACCGTTTTGGCCTGGATCTTTTTCAGGGCAGAAAATATCGGTCATGCGTGGAGCTATCTCTCGGAGATCTTTTCATCATCGCTCTTTACTGTTCCGGATTTTTCCGAGAAGGCCCGGGCCTTGATGACCATTTTCTTCGTTATTGCATTTGTGCTGATCGAATGGCATGGCCGTGAGCATCAGTATGCGATCGAAAATCTGGGCATCTCATGGAAGAAACCCTACAGGTGGGCATTTTACTATGTGATTGCTCTGGTGATCTTTAATTTCTCGGGCAATCAGCAGGAGTTTATTTATTTTCAGTTTTAAGGAGATGAAGATATTTGTAAAAAAAGCGTCCTTGTTTTTAGCACTGTTCGTACTGTTTTACAGTTTACCGATACTGATCAATTATGTGCTGGTATCGAATGAAGATCTTACCGAAAAAAAGGGACGTCATATCCTGGTTCTTGGTGATTCCAATGCTGCCTGTGGGATAAACGACACTGTTTACAGTGTATCAACTAACCTGTCTGCCCCTTCCGATTCGTATTTTTATTCCTACCTGAAGTTAAAAAAGGCCATCAGGTCGGGGATGGTGTTTGATACCTTACTGCTGTCATTTGCTCCGCACAACATCTTCGATAATCCCTGGTTTACCAAAGACGACATCATCTACACCCAATTCAAAAAGTATTATCCCCTGATGGATCTCGATGATCTTATAAGCCTGGCAAGGAAAAATCCGGAGTCCGTACTCGGCGCCACCAAACCTATCGGAACAGAATGTGCTAAAAATGTGCTGTTAAAGGCAAAAGGAGACAAATTGCTTTCATTGGGAGGGTTTGAGCTTATGACATTGAATTCACTGGATCTTGCTCTCGAAAAGCTTAGCAAGGATGAGCCGATCCCGTTTTGCAGGATGCCAAAAAACCATAATCTGACACAAAATGAACTTTTTTACCTGCAGAAGATCGTAGAATATTGTGCGAAACATGACAAGAAGCTGGTGCTGATCAATGTGCCGAAACGGAAGGAACTGCTTTCGTATGAACTCTACGGATTCGACGATTTCTATACCTATTACTTTAAGGAATACGGGCAGATTGACTTCCTTGATTTCCATGATCTGATCCTGCCGGAACGCTATTTCGGTGACCTGACTCATCTCAATCTTGAAGGTTCTACGTACTTTTCAGAATTGTTGCAGACACAGGGAATTAAAAATCTGTTGAAGGAATATAACCGGAGGAACAGGGATATTGTCAGGAATCAGAATTAGCAAATACTCTTTAAAACCTCAAAATAAACTCCGTCCCCTCATCAATACGTGATTTTACAGATATAGTGCCGTTGTGCTGGCGCATGATCTGGCGCGAAAGGCTCAGGCCGATACCGGATCCGGACTTTTTGGTGGTAAAGAAGGGAATAAAAATTTTGGTCTGGGCTTCTTCGTCAATGCCCGGTCCGTTATCCTTCAGAACAAACAGGGTGTTGTTTTTTTCATCCTGATAGGCTTTTAGTTCGATGATTTTGTTCTTGCGTCCATCGAGAGCCTGTATGGCGTTTTTTATCAGGTTGATGATCACCTGCTGGATCAGCTCGGGATCGAAGCTCAGGGCCAGGTTGACGGGTTCTACGTTGACGATAAAACGAATGTCGTTTTGTTCGGTCTCATGTTTGAACAGGACGCTTACCTGATTGAAAAATTCCATCACACTTACTACTTCAAATTTTGGTGTAGGTGTATGGGTAAGGCTTCTGAA
>JBNKDZ010000201.1:0-5580 GCA_050288525.1 Cyclobacteriaceae bacterium | reverse complement strand
AGATTTTTTACATACATACTCAACCCCATCCCTTATTTCACTCGACTCATCACCGGTTGGTATGGTATCACGCGGTGATTCAACTAACGGTTGAGTTAAAGGTTGATCATCTCCTATTTTAATCATATCATAAAAACCCTGTTCGTCGATCATACCTCTGGAGATCTCATCAATCTCATCGAGGGATAGTTCATCATCATTGCACGCGCTGAATGTTAGGATAATCAGCATAATAAGTAAATGGATCTTTTTCATGTTCATTATTTTTTACGGTTAATAATCGTCTGATTTTGTAACCGTAATAGTAGAAAAACTCCTGCAAGATCCGTAAAAACCGGGGTGGACAAAAATATGGACAATGTATTTTTACATAATTAAAACAACCCGTAACACCCTGATTATATGGCAACTACAAAGGTGTCCAATTTTTCTTCTTCGGACATTTGAAGTTTCTTTTTCAGCCGGTACTTTGACTTGATTACACTGGAAGGTGAGATCCCAAGCATATTGCCGATCTCTTTATTTGAAAGGTTTAGTTTCATGAGTGAGGTCAGTCGTACTTCGCTTATCGAAAGATCAGGGTATTTGTCGCGTAGTTTGGCGAAGAAATTTACATGCACTTCTTCAAAAATGGTTTTGAAATTTTCCCAGTCGTCTTCCGTAAGTATGATCGATTGAGTAAGCCTGGATATCTGGTCGTACTTTTTGTCATCATCCGTTGCCATCATCTCTTCTTCCAGTTCGGATAACATTTTATTTTTTTCGCGAATTAGAGATGCAAAATGTTCCAGCTCTCTCTTTTTGATGGACAATTCTTTATTGGAGAGATCAAGTTTGGATTGTGTCAATGCCCGCAGTGCCTGTTGCTTTTTTATGTTGATCCGGTACAAAAATATGATCAGCCCAATGATCATCAGCAGCAGGATCATGCCTGTCAGCAAGGCTATTTTCGTACGTTCTGCCATTTCCTTCTCAGCCGAGAGCAGGGCTATTTTTTTCTCTTTTTGTGCTGTTTGATATTTCACATCCGCATCGATCAGGATCTGTGTTTTTTCGTTGTTGTAGATCTGCTTTACCACTTCTGTGTTTTCACGTATCAGAGGTAATGCCTTTTCATAGTTCCCGGACAACTCATATGCCAATGCCAGATTTCTGGAAGCATCATCCAGCAGATAGATCATTTCGATCTCTTTGGCGATCTTATAGGATTTTTCTCCGTAGTAGATCGCCTTTTTATAATCATTGATATCAATATATAGGGATGCAATTTCATTATACACATGTGCCAAACCATAAGGGACATTCAGATTTTCCCGAATCTTCAATGCTTTAAAAAGATATTTTTCGCCTGAATCAAATTGCTTTTTAAGCACATAGATCCTTCCGATATTGTTGTAGATCCTGGCTGAATCATCCGCTGAAAGAATATCCGAATAATGGAAACATGAATCCAGCAATGTTATAGCAAGATCCGGTTCGCCGTTTACATCATGGGCCAGTGCCAGGTTATGGAGGTTTGCCATTTCAAGAAAACGATCACCATATTTTCTGGACATCAGAAATGCTTTACTAAGATATTCCACACTATGTTTGCCATCTTTTTGAAGCCGGTAGATTTCCCCGATATTTCCGTTTGCCAGAATTTCATAGCGCACCAGTCCGGTGGAATCCGCAAGATCGATAACATTCATGTACATCCGGATACTTTCATCGTATGCACCTGTCAAACGTTTTGCCAACGCCATTTTAATCATGGCTTTTAGAATACCTTCCGTTGCGTTTATGGATGCAAATCTGTTGTAGGCAACCTGCAAAAACTCCAAAGCAATGTCATGTTCTCCTTTCCGGTTGTAAATATCCCCCAATACGAGGTTGGCCTGCCCTATGCCGTATTCAAAATGTACTTTTTCAGCTTGCTTAAGCGCTGTCTCTGCCAGTTCCAATGCCCTGGCGGTGTCCGTCTCAACGTAATTATCAACTTCTTTTAACAAATGTATTATTTGTACAGAATCACGTTTTCCGGCAAACAAGTTGTTGGTTGCAAAAACCAAAAAAGTCAGAATAAAAAAGTTTCTGATGATTTTCCCGTTTTTCATATTGATATTAAAAGCAGTCTGTTCAGAGAAGATAACCCATAACCGGTGGTCAATGTTATAAAAATTAAGAAGAAAGGGGGATTTTGCTTAGGTTAAACCCGAAATCGTTTGGTGTTAATGTAGCTGTTTGAAAGCACATTGCAAATGGAGGCTTTTGTTGCGATTTGAACTTTTCCAAAGTTGTCGCGCGACAAAGTCAAAAACTTTGGAAAAGCGGTGGATTGGATTTTTCCTAAATCTGTCATTCTGTGGTCTCGATATACCCTTTTTTTGTCTTTTGGTTTATCAGTTTTGATCCCTCTTTGTCAGCGGTTTCAACCGAATCATATGACTTTGTTTTTGTCTGGCCGTCTGTCCCGATTTTTCCATAACAAACTGTCACATCGTTGTCTTGTATTTCTATTCCCCAAAACTTTGATGATTTATCATCTTTAAATTCAAATTGTCTTTTCATAACTTCCTAAAAGTTCCTAAAAATTAATACCTCCTGAAAGATAAATATATTTCATATATTCGCAATATGTTACTTACAAATACATGAAAGTGCTTTTTTTGGAGATATCTTGAATTTCGGAATGATGATTTTGAAAATGTTACAGAAGGCTGTACTCTTAAAATTGAAAACGGTTGGGTCGGTAAAAAATATTTGGATGAAACCTTACAGTTAAGTCTTGCCAAAAAAGGGGAACTTACTATTTTGAAAAATAATTTTTTATCAAAAGCAATAAAATCACACAATTAAATATTTAGAAGTGGATAATAAAAAACTGATTTTTTCTGCATGCTATAATGGAAAAATAGAAGCTATCGAAAAAGCCATTGAAGCAGGAGCAGATATTAACTCCAAAAATGATGTTGGAGAAACACCTCTAATGGCGTATGTCTCAGGCCGGCATGATGTAGCTGTGGCTGAATTTTTATTAAAAAAAGGCGCTGATGTTAATGCTAAAAATATTGACGGATGGTCTGTCTTAATGCATGCTGCCCACTGGGACAAACGGTGGAATCCCATGACGGAGCTTCTGATCAAACATGGGGCCGATGTAAACCACAAAAGTGAAGACGGGTGGACTCCGTTATTGCTGGCCTGTTGTGATAAAGGTGTTGACTGGGGCCCGGTAAATATGCTGCTTGAAAGTAAAGATATTGATGTAAACGGGGCCGGAAAACATTTTGAGATCACCCCGCTAATTATGTCGATTAAAGGAAGGTATTTCACTATTGACCTGGTGAAAAAACTGATCGATCATGGCGCTGATGTCAATAAACCCATTGACATAACCAACACAAAAATTAAACCGAATCTCCCCCGTCCACTTGCTGTAAATTCATATAAAAGTTTGAAAACAGGGAATAAATTTCAGGGTTATACCCCGTTAATGATCGCTGTTACGAAGGGGAAGAACAAAGCAATAAAAGTACTTTGTGAATCCGGGGCTGACATGCATGTGAAGAGTGCAAACGGCGACAGTGCCATCTCTCTGGCAAAGGGCAAAAAAACCGAAAGTGTTCTGGCTAAATATTTATAAAAATTAACGTATGGGACATGGGATAGAATATGCGAAAAGCGGAAGGTCATCCTGTCAGCGATGCAGAAAAAAAATAGAGAAGGGAGAACTTCGTTTCATGTTAGAGCGAATCGTATACGGGCAAAGTTCCTTTTCCTATTATCATTTGGAATGTGCTGCCAGATCACATCCGGAAAAGCTGAGAGCCGTTCTTGACAGCAGCCTACTGGAACAACCAAAAATTGAAGCATTAATAACGATAATTGAGGCAGAAACACAAAAACTCAGGGAAATTGAGAATCAGGAGTACCTCCTCCCTTTGGCAAAACAGGATAATTACCCGTTTGTGTACCTTGGACATGGTTTTGGCACTTATCGGAAATGCCTTGAATGTTATATCTGTTTTAAGGATAATGTTGACCATGCAAACAGGGAAAAAATTGAGGCTATTATTCCGGAGGGACTTTCAGACTTCTTTAACTGGGAAGGGAATGTACTTCATTTTGGCAGTGATGATGCATTGCCCTATTGGGCACAGCAAGAAGTTCAAAAACAGAGTGGAGAAACAATTGATAAGCTGAACAAGAAAGTTTGGTTTGATTTCCATGCCATTATAGATGCATGTATTGTCGCTGTCCATACGCTTCAACCTATAAGTTTTATTATCAAAGGAACGGAGGCTGATTATACCTTTGATGATTGGCATAGCTGGAGTGTTGATACTATCGGAAGTCAACTCGGTTATTTTGATGCTTATGTGAAATACGTTGTGAAACATCATAATCAGCACAAGGAACCTGTTGAGGAATCTACTGCTTCCTGGATGCTTGAAGCAATGCTTGACTATGAACCCTATCTGTCAGCCGGATTTCCGGATGCGGCAAACCTACAATTGTTGGAAATACTTCATAACACAAAAAGCGGTTATAACCATATTCTGCCACTACTCGATAATATTTCTGAGATAAATACCATTACTTATCTTGAGGACAACCTTGATCTGAATGCTGTTTTATATGCATTAAGTTCACAAGAAAAATACATAAAAAGGATCTTTCCTGATCATCAGGCTTTCGTTGCTTTTATTATTCAAAAAATAAAAACGACCAATACATTTGATTGGGAAATCAACCAGTTGGGTGATGTAATCCTGTCCTGTTCAAAACAGGACCGTGCAAGGATTATCGGTACACTCCCTCCCTATAGCCAGCTGATTTTGTTATCGGAATCAAAAAGCACTGCTAACATGATTTTTGATTTAACAGATGATCCGATAGCCTATTTACAAGACATTCTGGAAACAGTTAATGAGCCCATGACAGGTCATTTGTTGTATTTGCTTGGTCTTAAACTAACTGATAACCCAGAAAAACCGAAACTGGTTCTGAGCATCATGGAACTGGCCATGAAATTTAAATTATTTACTGCTTCAGGTTATGTCAATATCGCTTCTTTGTATGAAAGGGAAGGCAGGCTTGAAGAAGCCATTTCTGTTCTCAATAAACCTCTGGAACAAAACCTCTTTGATGAGAAAGCGTTATCAATGCTTATCTGTTATGCACTGAAAACAGGAGATCACGCCCAAATTGAGAACTGTCGGTCCATTTTTCTCAATGAAAAAAACGTAAAGCCATCGACATTAATGTTTACTATTCAGGAACTTAATAAGAAAAATGATAAGGGGATAGCCAAAACAACCATAAAATTGATCCATGCATATTGGGAACGGCCGGATAAGGAACTGTGGCAATATTTCTATATTGTTCTTACAGACGCATATATTATTGCTGAGATTATCGATGATGTTTTGGAAGAGATTGCTGAAGCAGTTGTAGCGTTAATAGAAAAAGACAGCAAACATTTTGATAAAGACTACAAAATCCGGATCTGTACTAACCTGGCGGCATTCTATACAATGAAAGGTGATGAGGAGAAAGCTGTTTTTTATAGCAAAATGACAAAATGAAGTTTGTTCT
>JBNKDZ010000200.1:0-4885 GCA_050288525.1 Cyclobacteriaceae bacterium | reverse complement strand
GGCTGTTAAAATAATTGTTTTTTGTTCCAAAGTTCACCTTGCAATTCCATTGTTCATCAAGGACATACAATGCCAGCTTTTTCAGGTTGAGATTCGCTCTGAGGGTGAAATCATAAATTTTGTACAGGGAAGTTTCGGGCAAATTATTATTAATAGCCTGTGTGATCTCAAGAAGCGAGTTGAGTTCAAGTTCTTTTATATCAAATCTTGCTTTTAATGCCGAAACACTCATAATTCTATTTTAACATTGTTTTTGGGTCAAAGGCATCTCTCAGCCCGTTCCCAAGCATATTAAATGCCAATACCATACAACAGATTGCCATACCGGGAAACAGGATCAGGTGTGCACTGTTTTTTGTTCCTATTGCCTGAAAACCTTCAAAGATCATCACTCCCCACGAAGGTGTCGGAGGCTGCACACTAAGCCCCAGAAATCCCAGTCCGGCTTCAAGCATAATGGCTGCAGCAAAATTGGCTGTTGCAATGACAATAAGCGACCCTGCAATATTAGGCAAAATATGAACAAAAACAATCCTGAAATTCTTAATACCGAAAGCCCGGGCCGCTTCAATGAACAGTTTTTCCTTTACCGCCATGATCTGCCCACGCACAACTCGTGCTACATCGACCCACATCGTCAGACCCACTGCCACAAAAGCCACCCATACACCCCGACTCTGTAATGCCATACTTATGGCAATCACCAGAATAATCCCGGGGATGGACCATACCACAGACATAAACCACATAATAAACGAATCAATTTTCCCTCCGAAAAATCCTCCGAGCGAGCCAAGTGATATACCCAGGAACATCGAAATCAGCACCGCGATAAACCCTATTGAAAGGGAGATCCGGGTGCCAAAAATAAGACGACTGAACAGATCACGCCCCGATTTATCTGTTCCGAGGATAAAGGAACGCTTTTCGATACTGTTGTTTTTGAACTCTTCTACCAATTGTTGATACGTTATAGATTCCTCCTTACTGCTTACTCCCGGATATCTGATCACCATACCAGGTTCGATAACAGGTGGATCAGGCTCCTGATAATTTTCATCTATGACATTTATGGCTTTAACACAATTGAGAAGGTTATAAGTTTTCTGATAATCCTTTTTACCATACAGGTTTGCCGTTACTTCCATACCCTCAATGGAATAGTCGGTAATGGGGACAAGGATGAATTCGCTTTCCTGACCATGAAAAAGCTTTCCGAAAAAGCTCCTGTGGGGGATCTTTATATTTTTTCGTATTTTGAGGAATGTTGCTGAATAGCCCGGGGGTTGCTTCTGGATCTGTACTGCTCCGTCATTGGCATCCGGAGTCGGATCAGGCATTAACAAATAGGAAAAAAAAGCGATGAATACAGAACAGCATATTACGATAAGGCCGGCCATTGCCGGGTAATTCCGAAGTAAACGTTGCCGCACATAATATCCGGGTGATCGTGCTTCTTTATTGTTCTGATCCATATATTCAGCTTCCCTGATGAGCTATAAGTCCGTCCTTCGTAGCAAGATAATGATATTTATTATATTCAAACAAAATATCGGCATTCTCATTTGCCAATTCATCCGTTGGTGTCCTGTAACATTTTATCCATCTTTTTTCATGAAGGCTCTTCAACGTGCTGATAATTAATTCTTTATTATATCCCGTATTGCGTTCAAGATCCCCAAAAGACTGTAAAAAATACAGTTCATCCAATATGTTAAATTCTGCTTCTGTCATGCCTGATAGGTTCTTTCTTTCCATTCAAAACTCCCGAAATGTACGGATACACCAAAAAAAACCACATAGAACGGATACAATACTTCTGCAAGCAAAAAACATATCCAATTCATTTTTTTTCCTGAAAATGCCATTATCCGACTAAGAAACACATAATCCGGCACAAACTTAACCATTAAGAACAAACCGAACCATAGCAGCACTTGTTTATCCATTACAGAATATGTTCCAAAAACCAGTATGGACAGATAATAGAAAAACAAAAATACAGGCAATACCTTTGTATAGGTAAGTTTGTATTTATTCCACTTCGCCGACCACCGTTTTCTCTGCCAGAAAAAACGTTGCCACGATCCGGGAGGAGTGGTTGTGACCATCGCATCTTTTGCTTTCAAAAATGTTACACTGCCCGGAAAACGGAGGTGTATCTTTTGCATCAGAAACACATCATCACCGGAAACCTCCTCCTCATTTCCATCATATCCTGCTACTTCGTTATAGGACTTCTTTTCAAATCCCAGATTTGCGCCATTGCACATTACCGGATAGCCGAGGTTTATTAATGAAGCCCCTGAACCAATAAGACTTGCCATTTCAAGTGTCTGAAGTTCTTCTGCAAGTGTATTGTCCGTGGAGAATGTTACCGGTCCTGCCAAAAACCTGTATTTTGAGAATTGCTGAGCGAAACAATCAATCCATTCTTTACCCACACGACAATCACCGTCTGTTGTCATGATGTAATCGCCGGAGGCCAGAGAAATCCCTTTTTTCAGTGCTGACTTTTTTGGGGACAAATGATAGCGCTCTGCCTCTTTCAGTGTGTGCACGATCATTTTGAAATTTGTTTTTGTTTTATACGTATCAAGGATCTCCAATGTCCTGTCGGTGGAATCGTCATTGATAATGACTACTTCGAACAGGTGGTTGGGATACGACTGGTCGTTCAAATCACCGAGAAGGGCCGCGATGGTATTTTCTTCATTCCTTACGGCAATAACCACAGAAATACGCGGCAGATTTCGATCAGGCAGATCCTTCCTGACATCCGGATATTTCCCCCATCCAACGATCAGCAGGATGCTGAAAACGAAATATAATACGGACATTACTGTAAAAAAGAGGATCATTTCCTGTAAATTTAAATATCATTCCACAAATTACGACAATTAATTAAAATCTTGGGTTAAAAAGATATACAGGACAACATCAGTTTCATGAAAGAGAAGATCATATTAGGAATGGACCCCGGCACAAATGTAATGGGCTACGGGGTGATCATTGTAAAGGGGAGAACTGTCAGGCTATTGCAATACGGCATTATCAAATTATCCGCCTACACCTCTCATGAGCTGAAGCTGAAAAAGATCTTTGAACGTGTTATCGGCCTGATTGAAGATTTTGAGCCGGATGAAGTAGCTCTGGAAGCGCCGTTTTACGGCAAAAATGTACAGTCCATGCTAAAGTTGGGCCGTGCCCAGGGCGTAGCTATGGCTGCTGCCTTGTCCAGGGAGATCCCCATCACCGAATATGCCCCGAAAAAAGTCAAGCAGTCCGTAACCGGAAATGGCAATGCATCAAAAGAGCAGGTAGCGGGGATGCTCAAAAGTATCCTCAAATTTGAAGAAACACCCAAATTCCTGGATGCCACAGATGCACTCGCTGTAGCCCTGTGCCATCATTACAACGAAAAAGGAACATCCCCCAAAGCCAAATCCTGGAAATCGTTTCTCCGGGACAATCCGGAACGTAAGCTATAGGAAAATTTTCTCAGACAAGTTTTTCAAATGCTTTCCGAATACTCTCTGCAGTTTCTTTCATGGCCTCATCCGACAATTTTAGTTTCGGATTGGCAAAATTAAATTCTGCCATGGAGGAGAAAGGCACGAGATGTATATGTGTGTGCGGCACATCCAGACCGATTACGGTCGTGCCGATCCTTTTCTCAGGGATCACCTTTTTTATAGCCAGAGCGACCTTTTTCGCAAACAGATTCAACGAAATATACACATCATCTTCGAGATCGAAGATATAATCCACTTCTGTTTTTGGTACCACCAGTGTGTGTCCGACAGACAACGGATTTATATCCAGAAAAGCAATATTATGATCATCCTCTGCGACTATGTGTGCAGGGATCTCACGACGAATTATTTTTGTGAAGATTGAGCTCATGACTTACATTGAAATATCCAGAATTTCAAATTCCAATTTACCTGCAGGCGCTTCGATCGATGCTTTCTCACCTACTTTCTTGCCCAACAGCCCTTTACCAATAGGTGATTTAACAGAGATCTTACCGCTTTTCAGGTCCGCTTCTTCCTCAGAAACAAGCGTATAATTCATTGAAGCACCGTTTTTAGTGTTTTTGATCTTGACTTTCGAAAGGATTGATACTTTAGACTTATCGATGGATTTCTCATCCAGAACACGGGCATTCCCTACGACCTCTTCGAGTTTGGCTATTTTAAGTTCCAGCAAACCCTGAGCATCTTTTGCTGCATCATATTCTGCATTCTCACTCAGGTCGCCTTTATCCCGGGCTTCAGCGATTTGTTTGGCAATATCACTTCTTCCTTTCGTTTTTAACTCTTGTAGCTCATCCTGCAATTTCTTTAGTCCTTCTTCGGTGAAATATGATACGTTAGACATAATTTTGTATTTTTTTATAAAATAAAAGAACGGTTCGAAAACCGCCCATGAATCATTTTTGATTAAAGTTAATTTTTGAAATTTTTATTGCTCTATTTTTGTTGAATTGGATAGAGCAGGCCTTGTATTATCCTTGATAAAAAGCTAACGCTAATATAATTTAATTTATTTTATTGTTCAAATTTTATACGAAAGTCGTGACGTAAGGTTTAAGAAAAGTTCAATTGATTATAATTGAATGTGTTATAACTTTATATAATCGTTTTAAAACGAATCTGTTGGAATGACCTCGCGTGCAATTATATCAACCATTCAACAAAGGACGATCGCCGTGATCGCATGGTTATTTTTTGCGTGTTTTTTTGATTTAAAGGGGCAGGATCATTTATGCGATAGTCTGGAAATACAACTCATATTTGCCGAAGACAGCCAAAAATTGCGGATATACGATGATTTGATCCGGATCCACCGTCATGCCCTGTTGCAGATAGCGTAATGCCAA
>JBNKDZ010000199.1:0-2365 GCA_050288525.1 Cyclobacteriaceae bacterium | reverse complement strand
ATTCTGCGCTTCATCAACAATAAAGAAGATGTTTGACAAACTACGGCCCCTGATATAGGCCAGAGGTGTAATTACAAGTTTTTCCTTATTTACCATTTCAGTAAGTCGTTTATGCTCCTTATCCGTTTCACTAAACTGGTTTTGAATAAATTTCAGATTATCCCATAGAGGTTCCATGTAGGGATTAAGCTTTGACTTGATATCACCCGGCAGGTATCCAATATCTTTGTTGCTTAGAGGTACAATCGGACGGGCAAGGTATATCTGTTTAAAATTGCGGCGCTGTTCGAGCGCACTTGCAAGAGCCAGTAGTGTTTTACCGGTGCCGGCAACACCGGTGATGGAAGCCAGTTTTACCTCCGGATTCAGCAAAGCATGAATGGCAAACGTCTGTTCGGCATTTTTTGGCCGTATCCCATAGATAGGCTGTTTTGTTATTAATTCAATTTCATCTAAAGTAGGGTTGTAATACCCCAATCCTGATTTTTTATCGCTTTTAAGAATGAAATAGTTATGTGCAACAGGCTTTTTCCTCTTTAATACGGCTTTTACATCGCATTTCTTTTCTTCATACAACACATTTATCAAATCGGGACTTACGTCTTCTACGACAGATTTACCGGTATAAAGGGTATTCAGGTTTTTAATCTTTCCTGTCTGATAATCTTCAGCTTTCAGGTTCAATGACTTTGCCTTCAGACGTAAATTGACATCTTTGGAGACAAGAATGACATCGCTTCCCTTTTCTTCTTCCTGCAGTTGAAGTGCAGCATTCAGGATTTTATGGTCCGGCTTTTTCTCATCGAAGATTTTTTCCGCATCAAGACCACTGTGTGTGTTCATCAATACTTTAAAGTTACCCTTACCTTTTCCGTTCAACGGTATCCAGTTATGGAGTTTTTCGCCTTTTGAGAGTTTATCGATGATCCGTATAAATTCCCTGGCTTCAAAGTTCTTGATGTCATTCCCTTTTTTAAAGTTGTCCAGTTCTTCCAGAACAGTGATTGGAATAGCAACATCATGTTCAGCAAAATTCATGATCGCGTCATGGGAGAAAATAATTACAGAGGTGTCCAGGACAAAGATCTTTCTTTCTTCTTTTTTCTTACTCATTAATAAAATGTTTATAAACTCTTGACCGTATAAAAATCATCTTTTTCATTTACTATGACTTGTAAAATATTTGATACAACTAATTGCACCAGTATTCCGGAAGCTCGGCTCTTTGAAAGTCCGGAAATCGCACGAAATTCTTCAAGGGTTATCTTTCCATTGGTGTCAATATGCTGCATTAACAGTTTTTCTTTTTCTCCGAAATGTATTGGAATGGATCTTTTTCGGTTGATTCGTTTCAGGATCTCAACCATCTCACGGCTGGCCTGAACACTTTTATCTTCTATACGAAGAATGGCCTTGCCTCTTTTCCCGGGTTCGGAGATGTAATATGCGGGTTTTCTTCTGCTTTCATAAATATGATAATGAATAACAGATCTTTTTTCAGTTACAGGAATATATTCATACCTGTACCTGATCTTTGGTTTTATATGTTTTTCGATAGCCTTTTCAATCACGAACTGATCCTCTTCTGCAAATTTCAGCCCTGCAATAGTACCATTGTCATCGACTCCGATAAGCAAATGCCCTCCTTTCGAATTCGCAAATGCCACCATCTCACGTACAATTTTTTCAGGATAATTGGCCTTTCGTTTAAACTCCAAAAGCTCACCCTCTCCCTGGTTTACCATATTTCGTAGCTCCTGTATTCTCATTTTACCCAGTTGCTTTGCAGGTTGACCTGAATCCGAATCATTTTACATCATATATCGCTTCAAATGCCCTTCACTCCATCAACCTTATAAAAAACGTATGATACATTATACGCAAAGCGCTTCAATTGATTAAAAATATAACACAAAATCTTTTATTATCTGAGATTTTATCAATTAAAAAATTCAACCGCTGAAAATGCCTGTTGTTTTATACTATTTTAATTTATCCCTAAAATCCTCCATCACAATATTTCCTGTCACCCTCTTTTTTTCTATGTAAGGTTTTTTCAATTCAATTCCAGTATTTTCAAAATAGTACCGTTTATCCTGATGATCTTCACTAAAAATTTCTCTGGAAATATATTCTTTATGGCCGGAACCCCTGGCGGTATCCGATTTTATTAAAAACCACCTTACTTTTCGTTCACATTCCGAAAATATGTTCAAATAGTCCTGCTTTAACAGAAAAACATCCGTACTTTTTAAGCTTTTTAAAAATATTGTGTAACCAAACAATCTTTTTATTTGTTTACAAAATACAATCTGTAAAAAAGAGTTATATACATACGAATCGCCTGATACCGAAAATAATAATT
>JBNKDZ010000198.1:0-3860 GCA_050288525.1 Cyclobacteriaceae bacterium | reverse complement strand
GTAAACTTTATAGGTATGGCGCTTGCCCCGCTGGCTATTTTTCTGGGATCCGTAAAAAAGAAAACCCAGCGAAAAAAGAAAAAGATCAGCCTCCTGATGATGTTTTTGCCTGTGGCAGTATTTGTTACAGGCGGATTGATCGATATAACCATAAACTACAGCAATTACCGTTTCATAAATGCTGAGAATGAGCAGGTGTATATGGTGCTGGTATTTCTTACTTCCGGCATTTTCGGATTGGTAATCTGGTTGTTCAACGGCCAGCGATTTGAATTTAAAAGCCTGATCGGCGGACTGTATCTGGGTATTGCAAATTATTTATCCTTGTTTTTTGTTCTGAAAGGTCTGTCATACCTTCAGAATAACGGAGCTTTGTTTTACCCAGTTGTAAACATTGGTATCATTCTATTGTCCTCCATATCAGCCATTATTTTATTCAGGGAGAAGCTTTCGGTTATCAACGTCTTAGGATTGATTCTTGCTGTGCTGGCCCTGATATTACTTTCTTTACAGGATATTGTTCGGTTTTTAGATTTGTCCCTGTAATATTTATTTGTCAATTTTAGTATTCAGGAACAGTAAACAATTCCATTTGTGACAAATGAAGACACATATTTAACCATCAAGAGCCCGTCTGAAGGTTTTTATAAGGAAAAAGGCAGCAAATTTCTGGCGTATGCTTATCCTGTTACTTCCGAAGAGGAAATAAAAGAAAAGATAGATCTCCTGAAGAAGCAGTATCACGATGCCCGACATCATTGCTTTGCCTATATTCTCGGACCGGAAGCCGACAGGTACCGTGCCTATGATGACGGCGAACCCGGGCATTCAGCCGGCGATCCGATACTTGGACAGTTGCGATCGAACAATCTTACAGATACATTAATTGTAGTGGTACGGTATTTCGGAGGCACCAAACTTGGCGTCAGTGGTTTGATAAATGCGTATAAAACAGCTGCCAGTGATGCAATCCTGAATTGCAGGATCGTTGAAAAACACCAGACAAGAACCTATCAAATCTTCTTTGGATACCCGGAAATGAATGTTGTGATGAAACTGGTTAAAGATCTGGACCTTACCATTCTTGATCAGGACTTTCAGGAAACCTGTAAAATACGAATTGATGTGCGCCTGAAGTTTATAGATCAACTGATCGAAAAGCTTGAGAATACGCCAAATATTCATGTTGAACAATGCTCCTGAAACGGTATTTTATCCCTATTTGATAGCATTTTTATTTGACAATCAGTTAAAACCAATATATTTGTTATTTGCACCCGGCATTTTTTAATTAAAAGATGTAATTATGAAAAAACGCCCATGGTTTAATTTCTACACTAAAGGTGTTCCTAAAGACATAGATCCGGATATTTATGCTTCTCTTAATGAACTGTTTGATGAGAACTGTCAAAAATACAGCGACCTGGAGGCATTTGTCCATATGGGCACATCTGTAACCTATAAAAGCGTGAATACGCTTGCCGACCGTTTTGCCGCCTACTTGGTAAATGAATTAAACCTGGAAAAAGGGGACAGGATTGCTTTTCAGATGCCCAATCTGTTGCAGTACCCTGTATGTGTGATTGGTGCCCTGAGGGCTGGACTTGTAATCGTAAATACCAATCCTTTGTATTCTCCGCGTGAGATGGATTATCAATTCAGGGACGCCGGGATAAAAGCGATTGTCATCCTCAACATGTTTGCGTCCAAGCTGGAAAAGATCCTGCCGGATCTGCCGGAATTGAAACATGTGATCATCACGCAGGTGGGTGATTTACTGGGTGGTGTGAAAGGGAGTATCGTAAATTTAGTGGTAAAGCACATAAAAAAGATGGTTCCAAAGTACCACATATCCAATGCTATTCCATTACGGAAAATATTAAACAGTAATAATTCTACCTATACAAGAGGCGACATAACCGCATCAGATACGGCTTTTATTCAATATACTGGAGGAACAACAGGCACTATTAAAGGAGCAGTACTTTCGCACCGAAATCTGCTTGCAAATGTTGTTCAACATAAAGCCTGGCTTAAAGAGACACTTGTTTATGGGGAAGAAGTGGTCATAACCGCCCTTCCGCTCTATCATATTTTTGCCATGACGGTCAATTTCATTACGTTTTTTGCCGTTGGATCAAAAAATATCCTGATCACCAATCCGAAGGACATGAAGGATTTCATGAAAAATCTCCGGAAATATCCTTTTTCGCTATTTACAGGTGTAAATACACTCTTTAATGGACTTATGAATCATCCTGAGTTTAACCGGATTGATTTCAGTAAACTAAAACTGAGCATCGCCGGAGGTATGGCCGTTATGAAAACGGTTGCTGACCGGTGGAAAGAAAAGACAGGCGTATTGCTCATGGAAGGTTACGGCCTTACCGAAACCTCTCCTGTGGTATGTATTCATCCGTTTGACGGACAAGAGCGTACAGGAACGATTGGCATACCGTTACCCGGCACAGATGTGATCATTTGTGATGAAGCAGGAAAAGAACTGCCTCCCGAAACGGACGGAGAACTATGCATAAAAGGACCCCAGGTGATGAGTGGTTACTGGCAAAATGAGAAAGAGACAAAAGAATCATTTGTCAATGGTTATTTTAGGACAGGAGATATAGCCCGAATGACTGAAGATGGCTTTTTCTCTATTATTGACCGTAAAAAGGAAATGATCAATGTTTCGGGGTTTAATGTATATCCGAGAGAGGTTGAAGATGTGATAGCCCATCATCCCAAAGTGCTGGAAGTGGGGGTAAAGGGAGAACCTGATGAAAGGTCCGGTGAAGTAACAAAAGCCTTTATTGTTAAAAAAGACCCTTCACTTACAGAAGAAGAAATCCGGGCGTACTGCAAATCTGAAATGACCTCCTACAAAGTACCCAGGATTGTAGTATTCAGGGATGAGCTGCCAAAATCAAATGTGGGTAAAATTTTAAGGAAAGATCTGAAATAGAAAAAGAGAACCAAACCAAATGTTTGCCCTCTTTTATGTACCTCAATCGAATTCGTATAATTAGTCTCTTTCCCAAAAAAACGGAGGGGTAATCCCAAGAGATCTTAAGTATACATATCCCTGACCACGATGATGGATCTCATTATCTATCAGATAAAATATGGTTCCGATAATCGTAGATTCATATTGGCCAAAGGCCGCCTCAACAACATGGAACCTTTCAGGTGTTATTTGTGGCCAGCACAAATCCATATGTTGGGTCACTTCATCCCATAGGTCTAAAAGATCTTTTTTGGTTTCCGGTTTTTTGTTGGCATAAAGGAGTTTCATGTCAGAAGGAGTTTCCCATTTACCGGTAGCAATACCATATATTCCCGGTCCAACCGTTTGAATCATTTCCAAAACCAGTTCAGAATACGGTCTCATTCCTCCAATAGTATGGGTAAACAGTTTATCCTCCGGAAAGTCTTCCAAAACTCTACGGCTTAACCGGCGATGTCCCTGCCAGTGATTTAATAATTCTTCGCTGGTAATTACAGCAGTTTCAGTTTTCAACATATTTTCTTCCATGGTTTTTAATTGATTTGATTGTAAATAATAGCCAAATAAAGGAGGTTAGTATGACAACAGTATGTCAGTAGGAAAAGAGGCTCGATATTTTTTTTAATATTTGATTAAGGTTCGTTACAAATTATAGAATCCGTTAATTATTAAGGAATTTTAAATTTTTTATAGGGATAGATCTGAATGTGTAACATATTTTTTATGCAAATTTTTAAATGTCAATCTATGATTGATGTATAAGATAAATTCAATTTTTCAATTTACTATTGGTTATATGAGCGATATAATAGCAAAAAATTGATAAATCGCCTTAGTTATTCATAATATTATTTAT
>JBNKDZ010000197.1:0-4650 GCA_050288525.1 Cyclobacteriaceae bacterium | reverse complement strand
AAAGAATTACTAACCTTTAATTGCACATTTTTTAGATGGAAGATTATAACAAGATTATAGAATCACTAAATGTTCACTTTAAAAAAGCTAACAACATTAAAGTGATACAGCCAATCACAATTGAGAACTATTACGATGTTGAAAATGCCATTTTCAGGCTTAACAATGGAGAAATCAGGTTTGGAAAAGAAAAAGAGCTCATAAAAAAAGGCGATTTACTGTTCATACCGGGTGGTAAAAATGTATCCATAACCTTTGGAAGTGGCAACCCTATCAGCCTTTCCAACGATGATTTCATCTCCAAAAAGGAGAATTTCTTCAAAAGTTACGATCCTGAAAATCCACAAGATGCTATTGCAGAAAGCTTTAGCTATGTGAATTTTGACGCCAAAGTATTTGACTCCGTCAACTTCTTTGCTTCACTTGACATACCACCTTTTATCGTTAGAAATAACAATCGCATTTCGAATTCTTTCATTACTATTCTGGAAGAAAATAAATCAAATGTTGCCGGCCACGAACGGATCATCAAATTAATGACCGACCATATGGTAGTGGAAATCATCCGGTTCATTCTTATAAATCAGCTTTTTGTTGAGCAACTTGCCACAAACAGTACCTATTTTAAAGATCCGAGACTCATCGATATTTTCGCCTACATAAAAGAGAATCTTGAAGGCGACCTCTCCAATAAAAAACTCGCCAGTGTCGCAAACGTATCCGAAGATTATGTGGGCCAATACTTTAAAATGCTGACAGGCATAAATCCTCAGGATTATATCGAATATCAACGCATGGAAAAAGCAGTGAATTTATTGCGGACAACAAAGAAAAGTATCCGTGAAATAGGTCATGATGTCGGATATAAAGACACTGCCTATTTCTGCAGACGCTTTAAAATGATGTTTGGAATTCCGGCTGGCAAAATGAGACGAAGAGAATCGCTCATGAATATATAATCAGGCATTCATTTGCTGCACCTGATCTGCAATATCAAATAACAGATCCATGCTTTTTTCGGCGCCGTTACCAATAATAAGGATATCGGCGCCGGAATCAAGAGCTTTTCGGGCTTTTTCAGGGGTATTCAATCCTCCTCCGACAATTAACGGGATGTTAAGGTTCGCTTTTACCCTGCTTACTATATTATGATCGACAGGTTTTCGCGCCCCGCTGCCCGCATCCAGGTATATCATCTTTAATCCAAGCATCTCACCTGCAATTGCCGTGCTGACAGCAATATCAGGTTTATTGGATGGAATAGGAATGGTTTGGCTCATATACACCACTGTGGTATTAAGATCTTCTCCAACCAACATATAACCTGTAGGCAAAATTTCAAGATCCGATTTTCTCAATATCGGCGCTGCAAGAACATGCTGACCAATCAAAAGATCGGGGTTACGGCCTGATATAAGTGAAAGGAACAGAATACCATCTGCATGAACATCTATATGCATACTGTTTCCCGGAAAAAGGATAACAGGCACATGTGTCATGCTTTTGATCTTTTTTATTAGTAATGGAAGGTTTTGAGAAACAATCAGGCTGCCTCCGACGAAAAAATAATCCACACGACATTCGATAGCAAACCTGATCACCTTATCCAGATTGCCCAGGTCCTGCTTGTCCGGATCTATTAACAATCCGATTGATTTTTTCTTTTTTGTGTATCGCTCATTAATGGATTTGGATATCAAACCTTCATTCATGATCCTTCTTCTGTTTTAAATAATCCATCGTCTTCTCCCGAATGAGATCTAAAAGAAATAACGACACCTGGTGACTTACTTCACTAAAAAAACGCTCTTTAAGGCTGGAACCTATGGTCTTTGGTCTGCTTTTCGCTTCCTTTTCATAAACTGTTCGGGATGATTTTCCGGAAGAAAAAAGTTTTTTTACCAGAAAATAGGAAACTGCAAATCCGCCTCCTACGAGCAGGGCTTGTTTCAAAACCTGTTCAGCCATCGTCCTGGTTTTTGAAAGCTCAACTTCCATGTCCTCTTTTATTGCCTCCGAAGCACGCTCCAATTCTTCGATTTTCCTTTCGATACTATTCTCTGTCATCATTGCGCTTTTCCTTTACATTTTTATCAGACTCTATTGTACGTTCAAAAAAGGCCCTGAACAACCTGTTGGTAATAATTTTATCCTTAAAGATCAATAATAAAAGGCTGACCACCATATAAATTCCGCCTATAATCAACAGACCCAGAAATTTGCTATGCAAAACATCATTGAGATAATAGGCTAAACTCATGCTGAAAAAAAACAGCATGTACAATCCCAATGATATGATAAGGACAAAGGCAATGACTGCTGAAAGTAAATGAACCAGTTGTTCTTTCAACTTCAGTTTATAAATCTCTAACCGCACATCGAAGTACTTGATCATGGTTTCGATGACGTTATCAAGGTTAAATGCGTTTAATAGCCGGTTTTTGCCTTTCACGAAGTTTATAGTTTCTTACAGACTTAATTAACAACTTATCTTTCAAAAATAGAACATTTTGAATGAATAATCTTTAAAAATCGTACCTATTTGGGGTATACCGACTTATTTGGACAAATAAATAAAGGCAAAGGGGATCAGAAAAAATGTAACGATCATAAAAAGTACACTTATGACCCGTCTCTTTTCACACTGTTCACCTATCCATCCTGCCAGCAAATACGGCATTTTGTTTATCCCGGGAATAAATAAGAAAACCAATACTGCAATAAGATTGAACAGGAGGTGTGTAACAGCCAGATTGATGGCGGCGCCAGACTTAAATAGCGCTGCCAGCATGGCAGTGATGGTAGTTCCGATATTTGCTCCCAAAATAAATGGATACGCCTTTTGAAGTTTTAATTTCTGAGTTGCTACCAAAGGAACAATAAGTGAGGTTGTTACCGAACTCGACTGTACCAGAGATGTGATGACCACTCCCCATCCAAAAGATTTAAACCTGTTGTGAAAAACAAATTTTTCAAAATTTGCCTGTGTATTGCCAATCAGGATTCTGGAAATTATTTTTGACAATTGCTTTATGGATATGAACAATAAAACGATTGCTAACAAAAAGAACACTCCTGTATGATCAAATATACCATAAACAAAATTGCTCAAAGCAGACATTTCTACGCTTTGGATTATTGATCTTGTGGCAGCAGAACCATCCGGAACAAAGAAATGTGTAAAATAATCCGCCAGACGTCCCAGAAAATTGTAATAGTATTGTAATGGGAACAGGAGAAGCGTTGCAAAAATGTTAAAATAATCGTGTGTTATCGCTGCTGAAAACGCATCCCTGAACTCTTTACGTTTATTAATAAAACTCAGGGAAACAAGATTGCTGGTTATTGTTGTGCCAATATTGGCGCCCATTACGATCGGAATGGCACTTGAGAGATCAATCGACCCGGAAGCTACCATTGCCACTGCCATAGAGGTGGTCGTTGAACTGCTTTGAATAATGGCCGTTACAATCAGACCGATAAACAAACTTATAAAAGGGTTTGATGTAAAAGTCAGTATTTTCCGAATGGTATCATCTCCCAAAAGCCTTGCTGCTTGGACAAGCATATCCATTGCTGTAAAAAATAAAAACAGCACAAAAATGATCGAAAGTGCGTTTTTTACTACGTGTACAATCCGGGTGTCCTTCTTTATCAAATCAATATGCTTTTATAAAAATTACCCTTCAGGAAACAAAAATACATGAATTTTGGTATTCGTATATTAAACAAAATCAGAATTAATATAAAGGTAATCATGATAAATAATTTTGGATTCAAATATTTAGCGCAATTACATTCGATGTATTTTATCCCTTTAAAAGAAATACGTAACTTGCACCTGTTACTTTTGGATTGACAACAATAAATTTCGCTTTCTATTATGAACAGATTTTGTGTTATTTTTTGTATGATGCTTTTTTCCTTTCACCTGGGATATGGAATACAACTTTCAGACTCCATTGGTGTTACGGATAAAAACAATAAAAAGTTCATTGTTCATGTAGTTGAGATGGGTGAGACTATATTTGCCATTTCAAGAAAATACAAAACCGAAGTCGCTACCATCTTTGAAAACAATCCGGAGGCGAAAAACGGCATTGATATCGGGGATAAGATCCTTATCCCATTGGCAGCAAGCACAAACAAGCCTTCCCTTAATAATTCTGCAGGAAACTATCATACGGTTCAGCAATCGGAGACCTTATTTTCCATATCAAAATTGTATAATGTTTCGATTGATGAAATCAAACAATGGAATAATCTTGCTGACAATACTATATCGATTGGCGACCAGCTCATTATTAAAAAAGGGGCAACAAGTCCTTCAAATACGAATACTATAAATGTTACATCGCCGCCAAACGTATCCCTTTCCGGCAAGAAGGTTCATGTTGTTGAACAGTCACAAACATTATATTCCATTTCAAAAATGTATAATGTAAGCACCGAAGACATAAAAAAATGGAACAACCTCCCCGACAACAACCTGAATATCGGACAGCAACTTATTGTCGGATCTTCTTCTGCGACGATTACAACAACCCATCTTCCAAAGGACCCTGAAGTATCAGATGATAAACAGGAAAATACAGTTCCAAATAACAGTACTAACACCCCTGTCGCGCCCACAAACACCTCAAAAACCAC
>JBNKDZ010000196.1:0-3368 GCA_050288525.1 Cyclobacteriaceae bacterium | reverse complement strand
ATGTTCAATTTGGGGATGCAAATAATGATTTCACTTCCACATCATTTAGTGTGTCAGGTTTACGGGGCTCTTCGCTTGTTATTACTGTAACCATGCTCAATAGCATTAACATTGAAGATCATAGCATTGATAATATTCTGGTTCAGGACGAATCAAATTCGATCATTTTAACAGATGCATTAGCTAATACCTACAATGATTGTTCAAATTGTGTGATCCAGGCAATAACCTATCCTACACTGGATGATGGTAGTGGCAATTATACCACAACAAGTGATATTACAGCATTGGCATGGAATGGAGATATCGGAGGAGTGATTGCTCTGATGGTACAGGATACGCTTACGCTTGAACATGACATCATTGCTGATGAGCTTGGTTTCAGAGGAGGAAATGAAAATAATACCGCTGTTGGAGGGGCTTGTGCTCCAAATGCTTACATAGAATATAATCTTGATTATGCGGAGAAAGGGGAATCCATTTATAAAACGCTCGCAAATCTGTATATGTATGGCCGGGGCCGGATCATCAATGGTGGCGGTGGTGGTGTATACCATAATTCAGGTGGTGGCGGTGGAGGAAACTTCACCGCAGGAGGAGCTGGCGGGCCAGGATATCTGTGTACAGGCGTCAATGAAGCACCCGGCCTTGGTGGAATGGATCTGAGTTATTTTATCGCTCCCAACAGGATCTTCATGGGTGGCGGTGGTGGCGGAGGCCAGGAAAATAACTATACCGCATCAGCAGGAGCTAATGGAGGTGGAATTATTTTGATCCACGCAAATACAATCGAGACCACTACTTGCTCAGGAAGAATTATAAGTGCCAATGGAGGAGATGCACCAGCATCCGGAGCAAACGACGGTGCTGGTGGTGCCGGTGCAGGAGGATCGGTAGTACTCGATGTGTCTAACTGGGCGCTTAGTTGTTCACTGGGTGTTACGGCAGCCGGAGGTGATGGAGGTGATGTAAGTCATGTAGATTCTCACGGCGGCGGCGGTGGTGGAGGAAAAGGTGTACTGATATTCTCAACCAGTGTAGGTAGTATCACGAACCTTTCTACTTCGAATACGGAAGGAACAGGAGGGAACAACAGTACTACCCCCGGAGATGTTGCGTCACCAGGCGAACCAAGCGCCTCTAATCCGGCAGCTGATGCCGACGGTGTACTGGAATCGGCATCAACACCTTTGCCGGTTGAGCTACTGTACTGGAAAGGCAACTCAGACCATGGCGTAAACTATCTCAGATGGGCATCCGCCGTAGAAATAAACAACGATTTCTTTACGATCGAAAAATCACCTGACGGGCATAACTGGGAAACCTTAAATGTTGTGGAAGGCAGAGGAAATACATCAGAAGTAGTGTATTACGATCTGATTGATGACCATCCATTCAATGGCAGGACGTATTACCGGCTGAGCCAGACTGATTTTGACGGTACTACAAAAATATTAAGCAAGGTGATCCTTATAAAAAATGAACTTTCCGAGATCAATGTGCTGCTCTATCCAAATCCTACCGATGGCAATTTCTCTGTACAGTTGGATAACGGAGTAAGCATGGAGCAGGTTGATGTCCGGATCCTTGATATGATGGGTAATGTGTTAACTGTAGATTCAGTGATCAATGGAAATAAAATGGAAGTTCAGACAAGAAATTTAAAACCGGGAACCTATATTGTTCAAATAAATAACACTATTGAAACGTTTAAAGGTAAGCTCATCATTCGATAATGAATGATACCATTAATTAAATCCTAACAAAAAAAACCGGTTATTAGCCGGTTTTTTTATGATCTATGAAAAGGATTATTTGCTCCATTCCTTGATGGAGGCTTCATTAAATTTTACATATTCACTGTTGTTGGCCTCTTTAGCCTTTTCAATGGATACTTTGGCTGTTTCAATAGCATCTTTCTTTTTGCCGAGTCCGGCTTGTATCATAGCCTTTGTTCTGTAGATCCAGAATACATTTCTTCCCTGAGCCTCATATTTTTCAAGAGCTTTGTTGATCCATTCAAGTGCCTGGTTCAGATCTTTGCCTTCTGTCTGCTGAAAGTAAGAAGCAGCAGCAGCATAGTTGTCAGCACTTACTTCCAGAGATTTATCGATCGATGCCATAATTTTTGCGTCAATCTCAACAGTCAGAGGTACTGCAACTCTGGTATTCTCCCAAATCAGATCAATGGTGGCTGAGGTGTTCCGGACATTATCGATATTAATTAAGAATGTTTCAAATTTCTCAGCAAGGGTTTCTGGTTTTACCTGTACACGCAATACATCTTCGTCTTCTTTGTATTGGTACGAACCCCATTGCTGACTATTTGTGTTAAGTATTATGGTCCATGTTTCTTCTCCTGGTATGGTAAACAAGCCATAGGTACCAGCTTTAAGATCTTTTCCTCCAATTTTTACATCATCGGAAAAGGTTATTTTTGTCGCTGAGTTTGCCCCGGTTCTCCATACGGACCCGTAAGGAACAAGGTCACCAAAAATCTTTCTGTCCTTCACTCCTGGTCTTGAATATGTAATGCTGATATCTGTCAAGCCTACTTTTTGCGATAAAGTGGCAGTGGGGCTTGGTTGTGGAGTTACTACCTGACCGTAAACCTGAAAATACACCGCGTTTACAAGGATTAATGCTGCGATTAGTAATGTTTGTCTGTTCATGATTTTATTTTATGTTTGATGATCAATCTTTTTTTGCCAAAAGATTATTGGAATAATTAATTAAATTATCTTTTAGGAAAGCTATTTTGTGGACTTGTCAATAATACGACAATTCCAAATATATGGTATTTATCATAAAATGAAAAAATTAAAATTAGATTTTTATAACCGAACGGAGGTAGTACATATTGCGAAGGAATTACTTGGTAAAGTGTTGTGCACCCGGTTTGAAGATACACTGACCAGCGGGATGATTGTCGAGGTGGAAGCGTATGCAGGGAGGGAGGATAAGGCGTGCCATGCCAATATGAACCGCAGAACAAAGCGTACTGAAATTATGTACGCAGCCGGGGGCCATGCATATGTGTATCTGTGCTACGGTATTCATCACCTGTTTAATGTTGTCACCAACACACAGGGAATGGCAGATGCTGTCCTCGTACGTGCGATTGAGCCTGTTGATGGCATTGAGGTTATGCTGGCAAGAAGAAAAATGAAAACGACAGGAAAACGGCTGACTTCCGGCCCTGGCGTGCTGAGCAATGCACTGGGTATTACAACCGGCCATTATGGAAAATCACTTTTGGGCGAACAGATCTGGATTGAAGACAGAGGTATACATATACCGGCTGCTAACATTGTTGAAACCACACGGATAGGTGTTGATTATGCAGGAGAAGACGCTTTGAAGCCCTG
>JBNKDZ010000195.1:0-4065 GCA_050288525.1 Cyclobacteriaceae bacterium | reverse complement strand
GACCCTATAATTCTTGAATTTGATAAAGCGGATAAAGAATTCTCGGATTTGGTAAAAAAAGGATTGGCCAAAAGGCGTGGGAATAACCAAATGTCTGTTGATCAAGTACATCTTCGTAGATTTACTTTTAATACTTCCATTTAAATAAAACTTAGAGTATAAACTTAGGCCAACCGGTTTTAACTGGACTTTTAATGGCCCTCATGAAAATGATACTTTAATTTTCGAGTGTATTCTTTATAACAATAATGACGACCAGCCAATAAAATGGGCACATATTGCAATTGAAAATGAATAACTTCAAATACGCATCAAGATCCAAAAGAATTCTAAACGGTATCATAGATGGATTGATTATTCTGATTATCTGGGGCACTCTTGTTATTTCGTTTGCTCCCAAAATGATGAAAATGGGGTTGTTTGATTGGATGGAAGAAGGAAAAACATACGATTTGTCTTATACGATCGCTCCAATACACTTTTTATACTACTTGATACTGGAGGGCTTTTTTAAAACCACTATCGGTAAAATAATTACCAGAACAAAACTGATTAAGTTCAATGGGGCACAAATACATTTCGGAGATGCTTTGGCAAGAACGATTTACAGATATATACCTTTCGACCCGTTAACCTATTTATCTGAACATCCTGTAGGCATACATGATTCGTTATCGAATACAAGGTTGTTAAATAAAAATTCGAAACAGAGTATATCCTAAACCAGTATGACCAATTGATGTAATGCTTGTATGGAAATTGAAGTGTGAATGGTTATTTATTTTTGTAATTTGTCTGGGTATTGATTTTTATTCTACTCTGAAACTAATGAGAATAATTACCTCACTTTTTTTTCTGATTCTTTTTAACAACTGCTTTAGTCAGAAAAATTCTGACTATGAGATTTATTCTACTATTGTTGATCAAACAGTTCTTGCTGTGTGCGAGATTACCAAAACGGATGGGACTATGGTTTCCGGATACATGAAAATAGGAGCGTATAAATGTGATGACCAATGGATGAACGGGTTTTGCACATACCGTCTTAAACATTTTTCAACAGCAGACTCTGTGTATAATCTGAATGATGAATATTTTACATTGGGTTTTAAATCGATTGAACTCAATGAAGGATTGATCATTACAACCCGTAAACAATCAAGAAGTGTGACATCCTTACGATCTGAATTAAAATATGTGCTTTGGAAATCAAAGACTTCGTATGAATTATGCGACTCGGTAACAATTTTTCATGATTTTGAAAATTTCTCAACTCAATCCGGTTCTGAAAATAAAACCACTATAGCTGTTCAGGATATTTCGATGTTGAAATTTCCTGAATGGAAGGAGATACCAAATAGTATTCAAAAGAAAATACCCAAAGAACCCTCAGGAATAATCTGGTATCATGACATTTTAAATAAGGAAGATTAAAAAAATGAAAATAAACCATCCTGTCGACATCCATATAAAAGATTTTTTCCTCGAAGGAACATTTGACTTTATAAAACCAGGACAAACAAAAACATGGATCCTTCAAAATTTTCCGGATCCGGATGATGAATCGGATATGGGAAACAGCCTGAGCATCTGGAGGTATGGTTGTATCGAATTTCATTTCGATCACGATAAATTGTATTTGATCTGGTGCGATAACCTGTCGTATCTCCGAAGTAATAAATCGCTTAAACTGGACAAATGGATATTGGATAATTTAAAGGAATTAAATTTGCCCTATGTACAAAGCAAGTTAAATTCAGAAAATGTCACCTATTCCGTGAATTTTGATAAAAAACTTAATAACTCCATCATCCGGATAAAAAAAAGCAGGGTAAAACTGTGGTTTGAATGTGATGATGAAGAAAAAGCCGATGACCCAAACAACTTTACGTTAGTTGCTTTCGGATTAAGTGATCCGGATTATGATTCAACAAAATATTGAACATATAAAAAATGGAAGCTGTTATTCATTAGACACTAAAAGAAAAATGGTGATATTTAACCTATGAATAAGAAACTGATATTCACGATAGTTCTGATCTGTGTGTTGCATATATCATTCGCTCAGCGCTTAAGGATATATTTTGATAACAAATCATTGCAACAAAAATATGCTGCTGGGAAATTAACGGATTGCCTGTTGAAATATCAGCAAGGGAAAGATGATATCCAACTGATCTTCAAAACCGATACTTCCCGGCTTACAAAAGAAGCTTTCTCCATCGAAGTCAGCGAAAATACCATTACCATCATTGGCGGAGACGGAACGGGACTCATTTACGGAGCGAACAGCATTATTGAAGACATCAGAAACGGTGTTAAGCTTTCCGAAATAAAACCGAAAAAAGAAGCCCCCGATCTAATGTTCAGGGCGATAAAATACGATCTGCCATGGGACACCTACCGCCACAGCTATTCTCTTACCCAGCATCAGGAAACCTGCAGTGACACCACCTATTGGGAAGCATTCCTCGATATGATGTGTTACAACCGATTTAATGTGTTGACTGTCTGGAACCTGCACCCGTACACCTTTATGATCCGGCCCACTAATTTTCCCGAAGCATCGGAATGGACCGATGAGCAAATGCAGGAATGGAAACATCTATTCACCTCCATCTTCAGAATGGCCAGGGAACGTGGAATAGACACATATGTGATGCCGTTCAATATTTTTGTGCCACCATCTTTTGCCAGACATCACGGGGTTGCACTGAATAATCTGGAACATCATCATTATGTACAGGCCGACACCTCCCAAATAATCCGGACATACACCCGTGAATGTGTGACACAACTGCTAAACGAATACCCCGACCTCACCGGTATGGGCCTTACCCTTGGCGAGGGCATGGGAGGCATGACTCCTGCCGAACGTGAACAATGGATGCAGGAAACGATCATTGAAGGTATGAAGCAGGCCAATCGTACATCCAAACTGATCCACCGGATTCCTTTCTCGGGAAATACCGCCTCGCTCGGTGCTACTACCATCGAAATGGAAAAAGTTACCCGGCAAGGCATCGAAAAGGAAGCTGCTCTCAAAGCCATTGAAAAACCTGTATGGGCAAGCATGAAATTTAACTGGTCTCATCCACACTCCACCACCAAACTGATCAAAGTGCATGGCGGTAAGTTATACGGTACCTATTTCAACCCCGAACCCAACGATTTCAGGATCATCTGGACTGTTCGTAATGAAGATTTTTTCTGCCTCCGTTGGGGAGCTGTTGATTTTGTCCGCGAACATATCCGACAAAACAGTCATAGCTATGTAGACGGTTATTTTATCGGCTCCGAAACTTATATCCCTGCGAAAGACTACTTCACCAATCCGGCATACAAGGTTAGCTGGAAATACGCCTTCGAAAGACAATGGCTTTTCTATAAACTCTGGGGCAGACTGTTGTACAAGGCTGATACGCCAGACGAGGTGTTCGTTACTGAATTTGATCAAAAATACGGCAAATATGCCCAATCGTTGTTTGAAGCTTCCAACCTGGCAGGTAAAACTCCCCTGAGGCTGGTTTCAATGTTCGATTGTACCTGGGATTTCACCATGTATGCCGAAGGCTTTTCAGCACTTGATCCTGATACAAAACGAGTCGATTTTATCGATATAAACCGGCTGATAAAACAGCCTCCTCTTGATACAACCTTTGTTTCGATCGCCAGTTATGTAGAACTGGCCCAACAAAAACAATTAAGCACCATCCCCAATGAATACACAACTCCTGTTGAGCTGGCGGATATGCTTGACAAGGATGTTTTAAAAGCGTTGAAACTTGTAGAAATCATTCCGGCTGAGAACAATGACCTGATGTACGAAGTGGCCGATATAAAAGTATGGTCAAATATGGGCTTATACCTGGCTGCCAAAATCCGGGGAGGTATTGCCCTGCAAACATATCGTAAGAACAGAGATAAAAAACAGAAAAAACAGGCTATTGAATATCTTGAAAAAGCCTTGTTGTACTGGGACAACATAATTGAGATCACACGTCCTTTGTATAATGACATGCCTTTGGTGCATTACAGTGAGCAGGACGGTAAAACCTGGCAGGA
>JBNKDZ010000194.1:0-7215 GCA_050288525.1 Cyclobacteriaceae bacterium | reverse complement strand
TCTTATAAAAAGCTGGCGAATAATTGCAATAGTTGAAAAAATACATTCGAATGACCCAACAATTTTATTAATTTGCGCCTCAGTTTAATAATGACAATGAATTTTTTAGGAATAATTCCGGCTAGATACGGTTCTACACGGCTTGAAGGGAAACCTTTGGCAGACATAATGGGCAAACCCATGATACAATGGGTATATGAAAAAGCTGTGACTACACTTGATACAGTGTACATAGCTACGGATGATTTGCGCATTGAACAGGCCGTTCGTAAATTTGGTGGTAATGTGGTGATGACATCGTCCGATCACGCTACCGGCACCAATCGTTGTCTGGAAGCTTTGGATATCATCTCGGAAGATCTCGGAAGATTCTTCGATGTTGTTATCAATATCCAGGGCGATGAACCGATGCTTGAACCGGCACAGCTGGATACCCTGAAAGCATGTTTTAATTACGGACATACCGAACTGGCCACACTGGTCATCCCGGTTACTGATCCGGAGGACCTGAACAATGAGAGTGAAGTATTTGTGACGTTTGATATTTCGATGAATGCGCTGTATTTCAGCAGGGCGGTTATTCCTTTTGTAAAAGGCGTGCCACGTGAAAAATGGATGGAACAGACGACCTTCTACAAGCATCTAGGACTATATGCATACACTACAGAGGCGTTGAGAAAATTCGCTTCCATGCCCCAGTCTACCATCGAGAAATTAGAGGGACTGGAGCAGAACCGCTGGATGGAGAACGGCGGCAAGATCCGTATCGGGATCACGGCCCATCAGAGCATACCAGTTGATACACAAGCCGATCTCGACAAGATCAGGGCTATATTTAAAAAAGAAAACAAAAAATAGATGAGCATAAAAAAAGTACAGGTAGGAGATATCACTTGTGGGTCAGATCAGTTATTTCTGATTTCGGGACCATGTGTGATCGAGGAGGAAAGCATTATGATGCAGACAGCTGAGAAGCTGAAGACGATCAGTGAAAGGCTGAAGATCCCGTTGATCTACAAATCGTCGTTCCAGAAGGATAATCGTAGCGATGTGACTTATTACATGGGGCCCGGAATGGACGAAGGGCTGAAGATCCTGCAAAAGATCAAAAAAGAATTTGACCTCCCGGTACTTTCGGATATTCACTATCCCGATCAGGTGGGACCGGCCGCAGAGGTATTGGACATCATCCAGATCCCGGCTTATTTATGTATGCAGACGACCCTGGTGGTTGAAGCGGCAAAGTCCGGCAAGGTGATCAACCTCAAGCACGGACAGTTTCTTGCGCCTGAAAACATGATCAAGCCGGTGAAAAAGGTGGAATCCACCGGTAATGAACAGATAATCCTGACCGAAAGAGGTTTTACCCTCGGATACAACGACCTGGTAGTCGACCCTAGAAGTTTTTATCACCTTCAGGAATCCGGCTATCCTGTCGTGTTTGACGTAACACATGCCATACGGAAATATGGCATCCCGAGTGCGGATCCGAGTGGAGGAGCACGCCAGTATCTTGAAGTGCTGGGCAGGGCAGGTGTTGCGGCAGGTGTTGACGGGGTGTTTATCGAGACACATCCCTGTCCGTCGGAAGCCCTGTGTGATGCAGCGAGTCAGCTGGACATCGAAAAGCTTGAAGAATTTATGAAACCCCTTATGGAGATCCATGAGGTGGTATTGAAATATAAATAGACACTGAAAAACATTTAAGGATCGTTAAAAATCTGATAATTAATTGATTTATGGAATTATATCTTGATTCGGCCGATATCAATGAGATTAAGGAAGCCTTTAAACTGGGATTCCTTGCAGGCCTGACCACAACCCCCACGTTCATGCACCGACATGGCATTACCGACATCGACAGCACCATTATTGAGCTGTCAAAAATTGTTCCGGTACTACAGATAGAAGCGTTAGGCACAACAGCAGAAGAAATTGTCGCCGAAGCAAAACGCCAGGATGCCCTCGGTCTTGACCGTACAAAAACTGTTTACAAGATCCCCATCTCGCTTGAAGGAGTACGGGCATGTAAAATGTTGCGTGATGAAGGGTTTTTGGTTAACATCCATCTGGTATACACCTTGCAACAGGCCTATATGGCTATGGCTGCCGGTGCTACCTATGTTTGTCCGCTTGTCGGCAGGTTGCAGGATCAGGGACATGATGCCATCGATCTCGTAGCCCGTTGTGTTGATGCCGTTGAAAATTACGGATATGACACCAAGATCATGTTCTCTTCTGTCCGTACTATCGAGCACATCCGCAATGGACTTGAAGTAGGAGTACATACGATCACCGTACCCTGGAAGATCATGAAACTGCTTACGGAGAACCATTTCACGGCGCTCGGCACAAAACAGTTTTTCGAACATACACGTCTGATGACCCAGACGGTGAAAGGGCTTGTCTCAGGAGTCAATCCTACCGTCACTTCCGGAGACAGCCTGCATGATTGTCTGGTAAAAATGACCGTGGGCGGATTCGGAGCCGCTACGATCATTGATGAGGCAGGAAGTCCGGTTGGCATCTTCACCGATGGCGACCTGCGCAGGCTGATTGAGAGAGAAGGTGGACAGGCCATCAACAAAAAAATCGGTGATCTTGCATTTAAAACCCCAAAGTCGATTGATGCCGGGGCATTGTTGAATGAAGCATCCGAATTATTTAAGGAAACACAGGTAGATACCCTTATCGTAACAGAGAACGGCAAGGCAATCGGTATGCTGGACATCCAGGATCTGATGAACCTCAATGAGATCTGATGTCATACCAGGTATTTAAGGATAACGGAGGACAATTTATAACGCCCGCTGCTGCGTTGGATACGAAACTTACAAAGATCAAAGCACTGATCTTCGATTGGGATGGTGTGTTTAACCGTGGCGAAAAAGGCACCATTCCAAGTCCTTTTAATGAGACAGACTCCATGGGCATCAACATGATGCGCTTTGGCAGGTTTCTCATGCAGGATGCAATCCCGTTTACTGCCATAGTCACCGGAGAGACCAACCAGACAGCCTTCAACTGGGCTAAGAGGGAAAACCTTGATCATGTGTTTTATCAGGTAAAGAATAAGGTACAGATACTTTCGTACCTGAAAGAGCGGTACAGCATAGAAAAGGATCAGATCCTTTTTGTGTTTGATGATATCCTGGATCTTTCATTGGCAGCAGAAGCAGGAGCACGCTTTTTGGTCAACCGAAAAGCTAATCCGATGTTTATGGATTATTGCATACGAAAAAACTGCGTCGATTACATCACCTTCAGCACAGGGGGCGATTATGTGCTAAGGGAAATATCCGAGCTGGTACTAGCTTCCTGGGGTATGTTTGACACAACCCTTGACAGGAGAATAGCCTTCGATGACCGGTATCAGGAATTTCTGGCATTGAAAAAGCAGATCAGCACGGAGATACTGAAATCTGATAATAACGATTTTATTAAGTCGGAATTTTAAGGTCATCAATGCTTTCCATTGTCTTCCCAATACCCAATGCCCAAAATGAATTCACGGGAATTTATCTCTATGGCTGAATTTTCTACTCATGAAGTTAAATCGAATTTTTGAAGGGTAGTGCGAAGTGATGGTTAAGCTGTGATTTTTTTTATTTTTTTAAAAAAAAATCAAACCCCATTAAACCTTCCCCTTAATATCTCATCTAAGGATAAAAAATTGGTATAACTCAAATCCCAAAAAGATGAGACATTTAGTTAAAAACATGCTTATTCCCATTCTCATGGCAGTATTTTTTGTAAATACATCTATAGCTCAGAATGAGGATCCTGTACAGGACAGAGACCAGGATCAGATTCATAAACAGGATCAGTTAAAAGATCAAACCCGGGACCAAATCCGTGATCGGGATCAGGTAAAAGACCAAACCGGAGATCAAATCCGTGAGCAAGCTCAGGATAGAATTCATAAAAAACTTTCAACAGAGCAAAAGGAAATGCTACAGCAGAACAAGCAAGCCAATAAAGAGGCTCACAAGGCATTTAAAGCCTCTCTTTCCGAGGAGCAAAAGGCCATACTGAAAAACCAGAACATGACCCAGGCAGAAAAGAAAAATGCCTTTAAAGCATCCTTGTCGCAAGAGCAAAAGCATATGGTACAAGCCAATAAGCAGCTTCGTAAAACGCAACGGGAAATGTTTGGAGAAACCCTTACTCCGGAACAAAAAGCTGAAATGAAGCAGGCAGCACAACAACGCCGTAATCAGGGAGAGGTACGAAGTGCCTATAAGTATCAGCAACGATCAGGAAAACAGTAGTTATTGGTGGAGGGGTATGGTTATAATTGAACATAGCTAAAGATTGAAAGGCAGTCAACATATACGGTGTTGGCTGCCTTGGTGGATTAAAAGGAACAAGGAACAAGGATTCGATTGGAGAATAATACTCTGAACTATTCTGTTCCGTTCGCAGGTTTTATGCCTCTGAATGAAGCATATAGTATTTCTGAATGGTTTTAAAATGTTTAGTGATGAAAAATGCAGCTTTAATACTTTTAGTACTGATAGTGAATGTTTGGCAGGTTCAGGCACAGGAAGCTTCTCTTGACTCCCTGATAGATGTTATTCTTTCGGAAGACGACTGGCTGTCCTTGCCGGATTCGGGAAAGCGATACCATTTTATCTACGCAAATGTCGATTATGGCAACAGGACCATTTATGCAGGGAGGGATCTTGGGATTGACCAGGTGAACCTGACAGGTCAACTTTTTTATTTCCATCCGTCCGGATTGAATTTTGGCATAGGCGGGATCTGGTATAGTGAGATCGAGCCGCATTACAACGCTACAATAGCTTCAGTGGGATACAGGCAAAGCCTTTCCAAAGACAAAAAATTCAGTTTACGAGGTTCATATGACCGGTATTTTACATCAAAATCTGATTCAGCTGAAGATTACAGCATAGATAACGGGTTTAATGCAAGTCTTTCGTATTATTCCAGAGCATTCAGCTCGAGACTCGGCGGATCATTGCTTACGGGAACAGAAACCATTCCACAGGTCACCTGGGAAGCCGCGGGTCATATTACTTTGTATAAATTCGGATTATTTAACGATATTACACTTGACCCATCTCTGTTATTCTTTTTTAGTACCCAGACAATTGAAATTTCCGGTAGTGGAAGTGGCAACAGGCCAACCGGGACAAAAGAAACTTTTGGTCTGATGAATACCCATGTGAAGTTGCCTATAACACTTACCGTTGGTGATTTTGATCTGGAATTGGGCTATAACATTCATTTTCCGAAAGATGATCCTGCGGAGGCAGAGTCTAATAAAGTAACAACCTCATTCAATATTTCGCTGGGGTATTTTATTCTTCTTAATCCTTAATTTTTTTAAAGTAAAAAACAATTATTTACGTGTGGATTATAATTCCCAGCCAAAGGATGCCTGGAATACATAATCGGTTTCCGAGGCTCCTTCTACAGGTTGGTTGTCGTAGTTGAGGCTTGTACCTAATTTGATATAGAAATCAAGGGGGAGATCATACTTAATATCAAATTTAAAATCCGAACGCCATCGGCCATCTTCCGTGATGCTTGGGTAGACCAGAACATTGGTTAGCAGGTTCAGATCACCGATGTCGTAGATATTCAGTTCACCCCCGGCATATCCCTCAATACTTTTTTTCAAATCTGTTTCGGCAGCATATTTCTCTCTGTTTACCGATAATCCACCATGAAATCCTAAATAACTTTTGTTGGTATGGATCAGGTATTTACCCAACCCGATTCTGCTAGAGGTTCTGAGATCAAGTTTTTGTTCGGTATTCGACAAAAACGTCATGTTTACAACCACATAAAAATCTTTGGGAAGAAAATACCGGTAGGTGAGACTTGTTTCAATCCTGTCAATCGGGTCAACATCATCCTGTGTTGAGCTGACTGAACTGAACGACAGGTCGGAGGACCATTTTGATGACATATAACCGATATCGCTGCGCATGCTTGTCTGTTGCAGGTTATTTGTTTTGGAATAACTGTACCCGAGATCTACAGAAGCACTTAGCCGGTTCCAGAATCCATGATCGACAACTTTCAGAAATACAATATTTTTTATAAAAGTATGTACTTCACCGGCATTCGAATGAATAATTACAGTATCTTCTTTTAAGGTGCTCAGATTGCCGTTGTATCGTTTTCCGTCCGACAGAGTGATAAGAAAATGGGTTTTTGTATACAATTCCTTTATGCCTTTCCACTCAATTTTAAAATCCGAATCGCTGTAATCTGTTTCAACTTCTACGACTCCCTTGTCCATATCCTTGATCTCTCCAACTATATAATTTCCATTGATAAATACAATTGAATCTGTTTGTGCCAATGATATCAGGGGGATCATCGTGATAAAAATTAGGAAAATCCTGAATTTCATAATTTAATTGTTGTGTAGTCAGATACGAATGTATAGGAGAATATGAAACCCACCAAATTGATTTCAAATTAATCAAATAATTAACATGCCGGATGCAGTTAAAATGATCCTTGTAGCCTGATTTATAGCTATATGCTTTAATCCTGATTTGTATAAAAATGTTGTTCTGTTCAGGAATTGATAGCGGTTATTTATATATTTATGACCGTAACAATGTAAACTTTTTAAAATATGAACATTTTTGCCCGATTATTTCTTTTCGCATTTGTTTTTATTAATCTTTTGTCATGTAAGGAAAAACCTGAGGATCTTACGCTGATTTCAGCTGATAATTCTTTGATGCGTTATGCAGGAAGAGTGGACCTTTCGGATCCTAAAGCTCCTGTACTGATTGGCTCAGCATCCTATGTAGAGATGCGGTTTAAAGGAGACTCTTCTGTGGTACTGCTTACCAATCTCAGCGGACCTTATAATTTTGTTTGTTTTGAAGTTGACCATGAATACATCGGACGGGTGCAGATCAGCGGAGATTCAGCAAGTAGCTTTACCATAAAGACAAAAGAAAAAAAAGATAGTCACCTGCTGAGGATCATTAAAGCAACAGAATCCCAAAATGATTATGTGGTATTTAATGGTGTGAAATGTTTTGGTCTGGATACACTGGCATCTTTACCCGAGCGGAAGATTGAATTTATCGGCAACTCTATAACCTGTGGCATGGGCGTTGATACTACTGAAATTGCCTGTGGCACCGGTCAATGGTTCGATCAGCATAATGCTTATTATGCTTATGGTCCACGTGTCGGAAGGGAGCTGAATGCTCAGTT
>JBNKDZ010000193.1:0-7388 GCA_050288525.1 Cyclobacteriaceae bacterium | reverse complement strand
AGTTAAAAAATCTATCGACGATAAGATTATTATTGATATCACCGACACAGGAAAAGGTATACCGAAATCGAAAATCAAAGATGTTTTTTCTCCTGGTTATACGACCAAAAGCCGTGGATGGGGTCTCGGCCTCACACTGGTAAAAAGGATTATCGAAAAATACCATGAAGGAAAGATCTTCATTAAAAATACCGAACTCGATCAGGGTACTACCTTTCGAATAATGCTTAAATCATAGCAACATTCTTTTTTGGCACGGGTTTTGATCTTTACATCAGATTTGTAAAAAATATAAAACATTCCCAATCCCAACTTTTTCAACACATTCTTAAAATCTTATCTCCGTACTGGACATGTATAAGCTATTGATTATCAGGTCTATATAATTTTTGGCACAAGTATTGTAACATACTTTGTGAGATTGAACTAAACGAATAATACGATGAAAAGGATAATCATAATAAGTATAGCAATATTAGCCATAGGATTGACTGATATTACGGCACAGAGTCGAAGATCATCCAGTAGCAGATCAGGATCCTCTTCTTCAAAAGAATATAAATCATCAAGCAGCTCCAGCTCAAAAAGCTCGGGTTCTTCAAGATCATATTCCTCAGGGTCTTCATCCAGTTCCAGAGTACAAAAAAGTACCCCTTCAAAAAGCAACAGTAGTTACAGTTCTTCAGGAAGATCAAGTTCTTCCTCGGGAAATAGTTCCAGAGTACAAAAAAGCACTCCTTCAAAAAGCAATAGTAGTTATAGTTCTTCAGGAAGATCAGGGTCTTCACGAACCTATTCTTCTTCAGGAGATAATTCAGGTGTAAGAAAAAGTACACCGTCACGAAACAATAACAATTATTCCAAAAATGCCAATCCTGCAGGAAACAGATCTTCTAATTCCTATAACAGGACGAATAATGCATCGAGAGTGAAAGGGAATTCAACATCGGGTACCAGTTTAAGAACCCATGAATCCAGACCGGCTTCAACACCGAGACTCAGAACGCATACATCAAATACACATAATAACTATGGTAAACGTACGGTTTACAATCACCCGAAACCGGTAATTAATCATCATACATACAGAAATACGAATCATGTTACGGTTCATCACAATTATGTATCGACACGACATTATGTTCACCATCACCATGTTTCGTACCATCACAATTATGTACCATACTCATGGGAATACAGGGTTGCCTACAGACCTTTCAGATCTCCGATACACATCGATCTTATCTGGTCACCAAATGTATACTACGGATACTGCGAGATCTACCCGGCAATGGTATCATGGAGATATAACAGATCCTACCGTATACGTACAATATCTGCTTACGATGCCTACAGAAATATTGGCGACCTGCGCAGAGTATATGGCAAAGTAATCGACACGTATTATGCTTCTGAAACGGATGAATACTTCCTGTACATTGGCGAGTACTATCCATACCAGGATTTCACAGTAGTTGTTCCGGGTTACATTGCAAGATCTTACAGCCGTGATCCTGAATGGTACTTCAAAAAAGAACATATTGCCGTAACCGGCCTGATCACAGTCTTTGAAGATAAACCGGAAATGGTAATCAAAAGAAAATATCAACTGGAGGTTTACTAAACAATTGATAAATTCCAACTTGACGATTAAGCCGCTTTTCAGCGGCTTTTTTTTGTTTTATACCTTCCAGTTACATTATGTTACAAAAAAGGGATTTTCCTGTTACAATGCCGGACGATCTTTACCTCGGAAATTAAAAATGAGGTATGCAAAAAGCTATTATAGTTTGTTTGGTTGTTTTTATCCCGGCAACAGGATTTGCTCAGGATAACCTGTCTTTTCAATCACTTGACTCCTGCATAAGGTTTGCTTTGGCAAATAGTCCCGGCTTACTGGCTGAAGAGGAGGCTGTTAAAGCTGCCGGAGCTGATACCCGTTTATCAAAAAGTCAGCTTCTTCCAAAAGCTGCCGCAGGAGCTGATTTCAGTATTACAAACCGATATGCTGTTTTAGATAAATATACGGCAGGTTCTGCAGGTCTGGAAATCAGTCAACCGGTCTGGTTTAACGGTAAGCTAAAAACGTTGGTTGATCAGTCTGAAATGAGCCGATTGATATCTGAGACACAATATCAGCTGTATCAGCAGGAACTGGCATTTAGGGTCGGTCAGAATTATTTTGATCTTTTACGTCAGCAACAACTGGAAATGATTGCCGGCGAAATGGCAGATCGCATCGCCATTACTGTTGAATCTGCTAAAGCACGTTTTAAAGTGGGTACTTCCAGAAGATCAGACATACTGAAAGCTGAAACAGAATGGTCAAATGCCGTATTTCGGGTAAATCAATATCAGACGGGAAAAATTATAGCTGAAAAATCACTTCTGCAAACCATCGGGGCGGATCCTGCTTCCGGAATTTTCATTAAAAATATGCTTACGAATGTCGATACCCTCTATTCAGATCAGGAAACAGAATACTATTATCAAACTGCTGAAAAGTATCTTCCTGAATTAAAGTTTGCCCGCTATCTTATTGATCTTCAGAAATTAAACCTGGAATTTGAAAAAAAAGCATATGGTCCGGAGCTAAGCGCCTATGCAGGATACAGGTATTCCGACATACCGGTTCAAAATGATCTTTGGTCCGGAGAGATGGGGGTTTCCTTTTCAATATCGGTATTTAACGGATTTGAACGAAAAAATAAATGTATCAAAGAAACCATTTTGATAGAACAAAGAAAAAATGAACTGCAGGAAATTATTCTGGAGGTTCGGGCCACTATTCAACAGGCATATCAGGTATTACTTCAGGCGAAACAACAGATCAACAACAGTCTTGATCAACGTAAGAATGCTTCAGAGAATCTGAAAATAGTCAAAGAAGAATATTTGCAGGGAATTAGTTCCATGCTTGAACTGATGGATGCAGAAAATGCGGATTTTATTGCAAATCAAAATTATATCGAAGCATTGTACGGATTTCAGATTGCCCGGATAGCACTGGAAAGGAAATCAGGTATGATACTTTATTAAAAGAATGTGATTATGAATACAACACTAAAAATTATCCTTGTTTCCAGCCTGATCGGAGTGGCAGTATTGATTGTTGCCTTTGTTGCAGATGACGATACGCCTGATGAACTGAATTACCGGGAAACTCAACCTGTTATCCGAAAGGATGTTGAAACCTCCGTTCTGGCAACCGGGATCATTAAACCTCAGGTTGGAGCGGAAGTTCGTATAGGCTCCAGAGCTTCAGGCACGGTAACCGATCTGTTCGTACGGATCGGGGATAAAGTAGAAAAAGGTCAGATGCTGGCAAAGCTTGATGATTCCGAATTACAGGCACAGCTCCGTAAAAATCAGACCCTGGTCAACGATGCGGAATTGGATCTGAAATATACATCCATTGAATATGAAAGAGCCAGAAATCTGAGTCAGAAAGAATACATCTCCCAACAGGCGCTTGATAATACCCGGAAAACATTCGAACAGGCAAAAATCAACCTTGAAAGGGAAAAGGCAAACCTTGAGTATACATCAATACAATTGGGATACACAAAAATATATGCTTCCATATCAGGTGTTATCTCTTCAGTGACAACTCAGGAAGGAGAAACTGTGGCCGCTTTGATGTCTTCACCCACATTTGTGACTATTATCAACCTTGACAGGCTGGAAGTACAAACCTATGTCGACGAAACGGATATTGGCTATATCCAAACAGGACAAGAAGCTTCTTTTACCGTTGACACATACCACGATTTCACATTTAACGGAAAAGTAACAGCGATTTATCCTCAGGCTGAGATACAAAATAATGTCGTGAATTACATCGTCATTGTTCAGATTGAAATACCGGAAACCAAAATTCTACGCCCGGAGATGACCGCTTCAGTAACCATCTATGTGGACCGGCGCGAAAATGTATTATCAATCCCAAATAACGCTATCACCGAAAATACAGATGGAAATATTGTGACTGTACTGAAAGACAGAGTACCGGAATCACGGAACGTTAAAACAGGACTTCGCGGAAAATATCATACAGAGATTATTGAAGGCCTTCAGGAAAACGAATTAGTAGTTATAAAATAATTGTAAATCATGATCGAGCTAAAAAACATTTCAAAGATCTACAACAAGGATCAAAAACAGGTGGCTGCTCTCGACGGGGTGAACCTTACTATACAAAAGGGAGAGTTTGTCGCCATTGTCGGAACATCAGGTTCAGGTAAATCTACGATGATGAATATCATGGGATTGCTTGATAATCCGACAGAAGGAACTTACATACTGGAAAATAAGGATGTGAGCAAACATAGTGATGGTGAACTGGCACAGATACGAAACTCAAAAATAGGGTTTGTATTCCAATCGTTTAATTTACTGAATAAAACATCTGCTTTGCAAAATGTTGAGTTACCACTGATCTATTCCAACCGTTCAGCATTTAAGGATCTTGCAATACGTGCACTCGAAAAAGTCGGACTAGGAGACCGTTTGTCACATCGGCCAGAAGAGCTTTCCGGAGGTCAACAACAACGGGTGGCCATCGCACGGGCATTGGTAAATGAACCGGAAATAATATTTGCCGATGAACCAACCGGCAATCTGGATTCTGCCTCCGGTAAGGAAGTAATGAAGATGTTCAGGCAATTACATTCGGAAGGAAAAACCATCGTGCTGATCACCCATGATGAGAAATTAGTCAGAGAATCTGAAAGGATGATCCGAATTCTTGACGGAAAAATTATTGATGACAAAATTCTAAATACATAAAAAATGGATCATATTAGAAACCACCGGATCATATTCAATTCGATGAAAATGATAATCAAATTAAAATGGAAGTCTTTTTTCATGGGGTTGGGTGTCTTTATCGGCATTGCTGCTCTTACCATGACCCTGACTGTCGGTAACGGTATCGAAAAGAAAATAATGGATAATGTTAACCGGTTTGTCAACCCAAGGAATATTGTCATTATTGCCGATCAAATTGAAGTGGAAGGGATTCGTTCAGGTGAATCTGGCCAGAATACAAAACTTAAAATGTCGGATGCTGAGGCAATTGCTGATAAGGTTGAAGGAATCGTTATATACGACTATATGTATTTTATTCAAAAAGAAGTAAGCTATAGCGGAAGAAATTATTTTACGAACATAAAAGGATGCAGAATAGAAGGAGAAAAAATATGGAATAAACCTGTTGAAACAGGCCGCTTTTTTAACCAGACTGAACTAAACAGTTCGAAGCGGGTCGCTGTTATTGGTCCAAAACTGGCAAAAAAACTGTTTATGGATGAAAATCCTTTGGGTAAGCAATTCCGGATAGCCAATATTCCGTTCGATATCATTGGTGTTGCCCGGGCCCAGGGGGCAGATCCGCATGGTAATGACCTGGATGAAGAGATTTATATCCCACTCACCACAATGATGCGCAGGGTGGCAAATGTCGATTTTGTAAACGGAATAAAATTTGAATTTGAAAATTCTGCCCTAAGTACAGCGGCAATACCTGAGGTACGGTCGGTATTGAGATCAATTCATGATCTGACAGAAGGGGAAAAAGATGATTTTACACTTATCACACCGGTGTTTGTGAAAGAATTTGTAGCTAAGATCGTTCGTGTGTTTAAAGTGTTGATGCCAGCTGTGTCTGTGATAGTCCTGTTGGCTGCGGCCATAGTTGTAATGGCATTGATGAACATGACGGTCAAACAGCGTACCCGGGAAATTGGTATTCGAAAAGCTTTAGGAGCGACCAATAAGGATATAAATATGCAATTTATGACAGAAAATCTGATCATTGTACTGTCAGGAGGAATTGCCGGGATAGTCGTTGGATTGGGGCTTTCATGGATTTTCAGCACAAAATTAAATGCAGTATTTTATATTCCTGTCGATGCGCTTCTGATCGGATCAGGACTTTCCTTCGTTGTAGGATTATTCACCGGAATTATCCCTGCAAAAAAAGCTGCCCGTATGCATCCTGTTGAAGCAATCAAATAATACAAAAGGTGCGATGAAGCTTTTCCGTAATGTAAAACTTTCCACAAAAGCCCTGATCCAAAACAGGATGCGGACGGTTTTTTCCGTCATAGGAGTTGGTGTAGGCATTGCTGCTGTGATGATAACATCAGGTATTAGCCAGGGAGCAAAAGAGAAATCAATGGCTCCGATAAAAGCCATGGGGTCAAACGTGATTGTGGTAAGTGCCGGAAAAGTGCCTGAAATGCCGGGAAGAAAACAGCAATTTAAATTTGCTACATCGTTGAAACTTGCAGATTCTGCAGGATTGAAGAACATCCGGTATATCAAACAATGGTCACCGTTTCAGGAAATTTCTACAACCATAGGATATCAAGGTATTTTCACCACCGGATTGATACAGGGTGTTATGCCTTCGTATTTTTCTATCCGGAATTATATCCTGGATAAAGGAGCCTGTTTTGATAGCAGTCACAATGTGAAATCTGAAAGGGTGGCCGTACTGGGCGCACAAATGGCCGATAAACTGTTTGAACAAGGAGATCCTGTTGGCAGGGTCATTTACATAAACAAAATTCCTTTTACAGTAAAAGGGACACTTAAGGAAAAAGGTTCTGTCTCAGAGATGGGAAATATTGATAATGTGGTTATCATACCTGTTCAGACCTTGTTGCGAAGAGTGCTGAACATTGATTTTTTATCAAAGTATTATCTTCAGGCAAATAACAGACAACATCTTGAAGCTGCTGAATCAATAATAGTTAACAATTTCCGGGATCTGCACCAACTGAATGTCTTAAATAAAGAAAATGATTTTACGATCATCAATCAGATCAATGCCATCCGGGCAGCAGAAGCGACTTCAAAGGATTTTGATTACCTGATCACAGGAACATTCCTTGTATCGTTGCTTATCGGAGGAGGGGCAATATCGGTGATTATGATATTGTCGGTCAGGGAACGGATAAACGAAATAGGATTGCGAATATCCGTTGGAGCGAAAAAAACAGATATTTTGCTGCAATTCCTCACAGAATCATTGATCCTTGGAATTTCCGGAGGGATCTTTGGAATGGCAACAGGATTGCTGGCTTCACACATCCTTAGTAATTTTTCAGAATGGACAGTGGTGTTATCTGCTCAAATGATGGTAGATAGTGTTTTGTTTTCAATGTTGGCCGGAATTGTATTCGGAGTGTTACCTGCGTTGAAAGCTTCATTTATTAATCCCGTACTGGCACTGAAAGGAGATTGAAGGCAACGACAAAAAATATTTTGACATAATATGTTAAATTTACTTACCAGCAATATGCCCATGAACAACAAAATATTGATTATTGATGATGATGAAGAACTGAACAGGCTGCTGAAAGCCTATCTTGAAAAATCAG
>JBNKDZ010000192.1:0-8168 GCA_050288525.1 Cyclobacteriaceae bacterium | reverse complement strand
ACCAAATACTCAGGTGTTGACCCGGAGGTACCACAAGGCATGGACAACAGCTTCTATCCACGCCCGAGAACATATTCACTTGGTCTCGGACTTAATTTTTAATCTCTAAACAGAAATGAAAATGAAAAAGATATATTTCTTCATACTGGCAGCCGGAGCGCTTTTCATGGCATCATGTGAAAGCGAATTGGATCAGTTGCCAAATGCTGAAACAACTTCGGCGACAGTGTATGCCAAAGCTTCAAACTACAAAGCTGTCCTTGGCAAGATCTACGCCTCTTACGTTATAAACGGACAGGAACTGGGAGGTGGCAATGCCGACCTGACAAGTATCAGTGGGCAGGATTATATGCGCTGCTATTTTAACCTACAGGAATGTGGCACAGATGAGGTAGCCTCCACCTGGTTGGAAGGTGATAAGGTCGGTGACCTGACATACCTCTCCTGGGATGCCAACGATCCCTGGGTGTCGGACATGTATTATCACATATTTTATACCATAGGATTGTGTAATGAATTTATTCGCAATGCTACAGACGAGAAGATTGCCGGATTTACCGAAAGCCAACAGGCTGATATCCGGATTTTTCGGGCAGAAGCACGATTTCTGAGAGCTTTGGCCTACTATCATGCACTCGATCTTTTCCGGGATGTCCCGTTTGTGACTGAAAACGATCCCGTAGGAGCCTACGCCCCTCCCCGTTATGAAGCAAATCAGGTTTTTGAATACATCGAAACAGAGCTTCAGGACATAGAAAATTCCCTGCTCCCCAAAGGAGAACAGGAATATGGTCGGGCTACACAGGCTGCGGCATGGACCTTGCTGGCAAAAATGTATCTGAATGCTGAAGTGTATACCGGCACCGGTCATTATACCGATTGTATAACCTATTGCAATAAAGTTATAGAGGCTGATTATGTTATTGAGGATGATTTTCAAAAATTATTTAACGCTGATAATCACCTGAGAACAAACGAGATCATATTCCCTCTTCCGGTAGATGCACAACATACTGTTTCTTGGGGAGCTACCACGTACATGGTTTGTGGATCTGTGAGCAATACCTCCGATTATCAGGATCCTGATGACTATGGAGTAGTAAGCGGATGGGGAATGTTTCGCGTTCGCGGTGAACTGCCAGCCCTTTACGCTGCTGAAGATGGGCGAAATCTTTTCTTTACAGAAGGACAATCACAGTACCTTGATGTGATCGACAATCAAAGCAACGGCTATTTTATGCAAAAATGGACAAACCTGGATGACAATGGAGAGGCCCCTTCCAATACAGTTGATGGTGGTGTGAATACCGACTTCCCTTTGTTCCGGTTAGCGGATGTTTATCTCATGCTTGCTGAAAGTGTTTTAAGAGGCGGAACAGGCAGTTCTGCGGGAGAAGCATTAAACAAGGTTAACGAACTCAGGGAAAGAGCCTACGGCGAAGACTATGAAACAGCCGGAAGACTTTCATCTGATGACCTGACACTCGACTTCATTCTTGATGAACGTGCCCGTGAATTAAGCTGGGAATGTACCCGCCGTACAGACCTGATACGTTTCGGGAAATTCACAACAGATGCTTATATCTGGCAGTGGAAAGGTGGTGTGATCGACGGACAGGCAGTTGACAGCAAATATAACTATTACCCGATACCGGCTTCGGATCTTACTGCCAATCCGAATTTATTTAATGATGAATACTAATAACGCGACTTAAAATGAAAACCATAAAAGGAATTATATTCATACTCCTCTCCCTTGCAGCTATTGTTGCCTGCGAGAAAGACGGTGATCTGATAACACTGTCAGGACTGGAAGAAAACGAGCTGCTGGCAACCGAAACGGAGGTTGTCCTGAGCCAGGAAACGGATGATGCTAATGTGCTGTCTATGACATGGAATACAAGCACCCTGACGGTTAGCGATCCGGACATGTCTGCCCCGGATGTTTTAAAAACGACACTTGAGGCATGTAAAAGTCAGGATTTCTCAGATATAACCATCGGATCTGTTGAACCGAACCTATCTAAAACATATACGGGGGCCGAACTTAACACACTGGCAAAAATGCTGGAAACAACACCTGGCGTAGCCACACCGGTATATTTCCGTCTGGCAGCTTCCGTTGGTCCGAACATGGAACCTGTCTACAGCAATGTTCTTTCTGTAAACATCACTTCTTATGAAATTGATATGACAGCCGGACATATCCTGAATTCAGATCAGGAAGACACCGGTTTCAGCCTTTATGCACCTGATTCTGATGGAAAATATACTGGTTTTATGGGTGCTACAGCATGGTACAACTACTATCTGAGAGAAGGCGACGGAACAACCTGGGGTAATGACGGGGTTGTAGGTACTCCTTTCATCCTCTCTTCGGAAGACGACGTTGATAAACGATGGAATTGCTGGTTCCCCGGAATAAGTGGTTGCTATTACGTGGATTTCAATACCATTGACCAGGAATGGTCCTCCCTGCTGATACCTGCGTTATCAGTAAGCGGTGATATTACAGGTGATATGACGTTTGACAGGCCGAATGTAAAGTGGACGCTTCAGTTTACAGCTGCTTCTACTTCAATGACCGTTAAGGTAAGCGGAAGCGGTAAACAATACAACAGCGCCACCGGAACAGACGATGCCTCAGCTATCGACACACCTGTAGCCTTCGAAATGGATGGTGAAAATATCATTCTTGCAGACATTGCCGGAGATCTGACCATCACTGTCCCTTCAGCAGGAGAATATACACTTACCATAGACCTGAGCAATCCGAAGGGCTGGACCATTGAAGCAACTTCGGGTACAGTAGAACCCCCACAAATAATAGAGACACTCTATTTACCTGGTGTTGACGATAAGATCTCAGGTAGCTGGACGTTTGACAATTTCATTTCGCTTTACAATGAAGAAGATTCCACGTATGCCGGTGTTGTAAATGTCGATTCTGAATGGGGTTATACCATTAATATTGAAAAAGACAACTGGGATGATAAATACACACTGGACGCCGGAGATGGCATCTCCGGAACATTGTCTTTCCAGGGGCCGGATAATATTCCCGCACCTGATGCCGGACTTTACCTCATAGACGTATCTCTGAGTGACAGCACCTATAACCTGACAAGTGTAGGAAGTCAGATCTTTGTTTCAGGATTGAACGACGTATGGGATTTCAGCATCACATTGGATGAAACAGCAACAGTGGGCACCTATTCAGGTCAGATCGAAATCACGAAGGTATCCGAATACGGCTTCCAGATACATATGGATAACACCTGGGACCACTTCTTTGGCGGATCAGATGGTGATCTGTATTACAAAGGGGCCAATATCACGGATGATGCAAGTCTGGGATTAGGAACGTACACCCTTACCGTAAACCTGATCGACAAAACGTACACCATCACACCATAAAAAATCTGATAACAGCTACCTGCATGAACAGGTAGCTGTTTTTTTCATATTCATTACCGTAAAACAAGAAGAACCATGAGATTGAAGATTACAATATGTACAATTACGGTTTTATTCGGCCTCTTTACAGCATGTGAGGAGCCTCAATTACAAGAACCTCTTCCCGAAAAAAACTATGACCTAACCGGATTCGTAAAAGGTGCTGACATAAGCTGGCTTACAGAAATGGAAAAAGCAGGTGTAAACTTTTACAATGCTAACGGACAAAAGACAGAATGCATGCGGTTGTTGCGGGAACTTGGCATGAACACAATCCGGCTGAGGGTATGGGTAAATCCTGTCGTTGGATGGTGTAACAAGGAGGATGTGCTGGTTAAGGCATGGCGTGCAAACAAGCTGGGTATGCGCCTGATGATCGACTTTCACTACAGCGATACCTGGGCTGATCCGGGAAAACAATACAAACCTGCAGCATGGGAAAGCCTCAGTTTTGAAGACCTTAAAACAGCCGTTTCCAACCATACCACAGAGGTACTGACACTTTTGAAAGATAATGCTATCACTCCTGAATGGGTACAGATCGGGAACGAAACCGGCAATGGTATGCTTTGGGATGACGGCAAGGCTTCAGAAAGTATGGCTCAATATACAGCGCTTAACAATGCCGGATATGATGCCGCAAAAGCTGTTTTTCCCGATACCAAAGTAATCATCCACCTTCAGGAAGGCAATAAAAATTCCAAATACCGATGGCTGTTTGATGGATTAAAAGACAATGGCGGAAAGTGGGATGTGATCGGCATGTCCTTATACCCTACTTCACTCAATTGGGATTCACTATTAGCAGACATGATCTCAAACATGAATGATATGATCTCCCGCTATGGCACTGAGGTCATGGTATGTGAAACAGGCATGCCTTGGAATGAAGAGGAAGCTGCTTACAAATACCTCAGCAACTTAATCAGTCAATGCAAAACTGTAGAAGGGGGAAAATGTCTTGGAGTATTGTATTGGGAGCCTCAAACGCATAACGGATGGAAAGGATATATGAACGGGGCTTTTGATGATTCTGGCAAACCAACAGCCGCGCTCAATGCTTTTAGTGAATAAGAAAACCTGAATGGAATGAAAAAACACCTTGTACTCCTCTTTTTACTGAACAGTCTTTTTGCGCAGGCACAACGTAAAGAATTTCTACTGGAAGAAAACTGGAAATTCTCAAAAGGAGATTTCGAAAATGCCTTCGAAGCCAACTTTAATGATGCTGACTGGGAGAACGTCACTGTTCCCCACGATTGGGCGATATACGGACCTTTCGACAGGAAAAACGATTTGCAGGAAGTTGCCGTCACACAAAACAATGAAACCATAGCATCTGTAAAAACAGGACGCACAGGCGGTCTGCCCTACGTGGGTGTTGGCTGGTATCGCACGAAATTTGACGTCCCCGCAAATAAAACCGTTAACCTGATCTTCGATGGCGCCATGAGTGAAGCTCGGGTATATGTAAACAATAAAGAAGCAATATTCTGGCCGTACGGATACAATTCCTTCTATGTTGACGTCACTTCATTATTAAATGCGGATGGCAGAAATAATACCATTGCAGTACGTCTGGAGAACAAACCACAATCATCACGCTGGTACCCGGGTGCAGGCCTTTACCGGAATGTGCATGTCATTGTGACTGAAAAAGTACATGTGCCGGTCTGGGGTACACAGATCACCACTCCTTTCGTCTCAGATACACTCTCATCGGTTCAGTTAAAAATCAAACTTGAAGGCACAGGGGACAAGGATGTTCAAATCGAAACTACAATTTTCTCACCTGGGGAAAAACGAGTTGCCACAAAGACCGATACACAAAAGATCAATCATAACCGTCCACATGAACAAAATTTCCTGATAAGCAACCCGGAACTCTGGTCTCCCGAAACTCCAAATCTCTATACGGCGGTAACCTCTGTTTATATTGACAATCAGAAAGTTGATGAATACAAAACCCGTTTCGGCATACGCAGTATCATGGTCATTCCGGACAAAGGGTTCTATCTGAATGGCAAACACCGGAAATTCAAAGGTGTCTGCAACCACCATGACCTCGGCCCGTTGGGTGCCGCGATCAATGAAGCTGCACTGCGCCGGCAGCTAACACTGCTGAAAGACATGGGGTGCGATGCTATCCGCACTGCACACAACATGCCGGCCCCCGAACTGGTAAAACTATGTGATGAGATGGGTTTTATGATGCAACCGGAGCCATTTGATGAATGGGATATCGCCAAATGCAAAAACGGATACCATCGTTTTTTCAATGAATGGGCAGAAAAAGACATGATCAATATGCTGCATCAATACCGTAATAACCCCAGCGTGGTGATGTGGAGCATCGGCAATGAAGTGCCTACCCAATGCAGTCCGGAAGGTTATAAGGTCGCCGAATTCCTTCAGAATATTTGCTATAAGGAAGACCCAACCCGTCCTGTAACCTGCGGAATGGATCAGGTAAGTTGTGTGCTCAAAAATGGCTTTGCCGCATTACTGGATGTGCCGGGTTTCAACTACAGGGCTCACCGGTATGAGGAAGCATATGAACAACTGCCCCAAAATATTGTACTGGGAACCGAGACGGCTTCGACAGTAAGCTCCCGTGGTGTATACAAACTACCGGCAGAAATCAAATCCGACGCCACCTATCCGGATCACCAGTCCTCTTCGTACGACCTCGAACATTGCTTCTGGTCGAATTTGCCGGATACGGATTTTGCCCTTGCCGATGACAAACCCTGGACCATGGGACAGTTTGTGTGGACCGGCTTCGACTACCTCGGAGAGCCCTCTCCCTACGACACCGATGCCTGGCCCAATCACAGCTCCATGTTCGGCATCATCGATCTGGCAGGAATTCCGAAAGACCGGTATTATCTGTATCGCAGCCAGTGGAATAAAAAAGATGAAACGCTGCATATCCTCCCCCACTGGAACTGGGAAGGACATGAAGGAAAAAATATTCCGGTATTTGTGTACACAAGTTACCCTCAGGCAGAAGTTTTTGTAAATGGAAAAAGTTATGGTAAAAAGAGCTTTAACAAAGATTCGCTCCAACAACGATACCGTCTGATGTGGGAAAATGTGATGTATGAACCCGGTGAACTAAAAGTCGTAGCCTATGATAATGGTGCGATAGCCAACGAAAAATCCGTTTACACAGCCGGAAAACCGCACCATCTGGCACTATACCCAAACAAACCTGTTCTTTCAGCAGACGGAAAGGACCTGGCATTTATCAATGTGCGAGTGGTGGACGAGGCAGGAAATATTTGTCCGGATGACGGAAGACTTATCAGTTTTAAGACAAATGGTGCTGGGAGTTATCGTGCCGCAGCAAACGGAGATCCGACATGCCTGGATCTTTTCCATTTACCTGAGATGCACGCTTTTAGCGGGCAACTAACTGTAATTATTCAGGCAGGAAAAGAAATCGGGACCATTGAACTTGAGGCTATGGCTAAAGGGTTGAAACCTGAAAAAATACATCTTAATGTAGGACATTACTAACAAAAATTGATGCTTTCTTAATACGAATGGCCCTGAAAATCAGGTTTGAATTTAGGTTATAAAACCATAAATTTGTCGCCTAAATTTTTCAGTGCCATCATATGTGTAAGAGACCCTTTCTTATATTTTTTATTTTAATCTTCTTCATATCATGGGGTAATAGTCAAAAGCTACAATACCGCATGTTTGATAATATCGACCTTGGCACCGGTACATCCGTAATATCCTGCTTTTTACAAGATCGGCAGGGATTGATCTGGATCGGGTCCAGCAAAGGGTTGTTTAGTTATGATGGCTACAGTGTAAAATCACATTTTCAGATTGGCGATTACAGCAACATCCAGATCTATTGTGGTGTCCTTGCAGATTCGATGTTTTTATATCTCGGCTCGGATAACGGGCTCCTGATATTCAATATTACCACTGACAGATACGAAAACCTCCCGCTGGAATTCCCAAGCGACATCCGTAGCATGGCCCTGCAAAACGATGTGTTGTGGATCGGATCGCTGAACGGATTGTATTCGTACAATATCCGGAAGAATATCCTGAAACATTTTCCTTCAGAACTATATCCCAATCTGCCTCATAATACCATCTATTCCATCATTTCAACCCAAAAAAATCAGATTTTCATAGGTACATATGACGGATTCTGCCGGTATATACCTGAGAAAGATGATTTTCAAAAAATTTCTCTTCCTGAAAATCCCCGCAAAAACAATCAGTTTATCAATTCACTGCTGGAAGACACCATCCGACAATGCATCTGGATCGGGATGGAAGGCAGTCTGCTGAAATACAACCTTTCGGATACCTCCATTGAAACGATTGATGAGATACAGGATAACTCTGTCAAATCACTGGCGTTGGATGCTGATGCCCATCTGCTGGCCGGAACGGATAACGGCCTGTATGTTTTTGCTGAAAATAATCGCATGCAACACATCATGCATGACGCCCGAAACCAGAACTCCCTGTATAACAACATCATATGGAGCGTTTTCCGGGATCAGGACAAAAACATCTGGCTTGGGACAGATTACGGCATTTCCCTGTCTCACAACAACAAAGATGTTCAGTATGTGCCTATTTCAGAAATTACTGGCACCGGAGATGGCAACCATTTCCATTCCATTTTCCGTGATTCAAAAGGCTATTTCTGGCTCGGGGGCACCAACGGGATCATC
>JBNKDZ010000191.1:0-3632 GCA_050288525.1 Cyclobacteriaceae bacterium | reverse complement strand
CTGCCATCGAATAAATCGTGGGCGGGAGAGGAAGCCTACGGCCATCTGACCAATATACGCTTTAATCAGTCAGATAAGGTGGTTTCATTTGATTTCAGCTGTGAAGATCCGTATAATCTGCAGATACGACCGGTATCTTCTTCTCAGATACGATTGGCCTGGAATGCTGTTCATGATCAGGAAGTCGTTATTACCAGATCAACATCCGAAACATTCCTTATGTCCCTTTCGAAAGGGGTTGAATATCATGTGGGGGATTATGTGACCTTTGAAAACAAAGTTGTTTATACAGGTAATCACACCTACTTTCTTGATGAAGGTCTTGAACCATCGACCAGGTATTACTATCACCTTTGGGGAAAGGTAAATGGTGTGATGGAGTATATGGAACCCCTGAGAGCAAATGAAACTACCGATCCTATACGAACCAAAGAATTTAAAAAAAGTCTTACCGAGTATTTTGATGTTGGAGGAACAAGGCAATACTGGCAGACTACCGGTTATAAGGATTTTGATTCGGAATGGAAATTTGAATGTGACGGAACCGACCCGAATTATGGCTGTACATCCCGGACATCATCAAACAGATCCGAGCTCATCTCACCTGTTGTTATTTGCGAAGGGTATGATTCAGTGAAACTGCGATTTAATCATTATTTACAAAATTCAGCGTTCTATACAGCTACGGTATACTATACGGTTGATAACGGAGAAAACTGGAAAATCATCAACCACTGGTCAGGAGAAGTAGTAGATCGTGAGTTTACGTATTACATTCCTACTAATGGCGCTGAAAAAATTAAGTTTAAATGGGTTATGAGTAATCAAAGTGCTTCTCTCTGGAGGTTGTATTATGTCATCATTGATAGTTATAACGACAGGATCACCGGCATTGAGGATATCGCTGATACAAATATTTCTGTTTACCCGAATCCATCTGAAGACCTGCTCAATATAAAAATGACCGGATTATCAGGAGACGCCGAAGTGAAATTATACAATTTGTGCGGAGAGGTTGTCTATCAAAAACATATATATAATGTACAGGGGCTGCCAACACTTACCATTAACATTGATGCACTCAACAAAGGTTTTTATTTGCTAAAGGTTAACACAAAGGGATATTGTTTTTCAAAAAAAGTTCTGATCAGGAATTGATGGAATATGTGTGCTATATTAACATTTATACACTGAAGGAAAAATTGTACTATTTCGACCATAATACATGATAAATTGTATTTTATCGTATAGTTCATTTACTTTGCATGTTTTGGAGCTAAATTAATAACTAATTATTCTATGAGATATTTCATTTTTTATTTTGCATTTCTATTGCCTGTTTTTCTGTCAAACGGATCACCGGCACCTCAGAGACAAGTAATTTTCACCCAACCCGACGGATCAAAAATTACCATCACAATTAAGGGTGATGAATATCTGAGATGGGCATCCACGACAGATGGCTATACAGTCATCGCGAATGAAGAAGGATATTATGTCTATGCCGTAAAAGACAGGGATGGAAATATAATTCCGTCAAATGTAAATGTCCATAATCCAGGAGAAAGAAAACAAGCAGAAATCAATTTCATTTCGGGAATAGAAAAAGGACTGTTTTTCAGCCCGCAACAATTAAAAAATACTCCGAATACTTCCGGCAACAGTGCCCGGGTCACAGGTGCCAGAGAATTCCCTACAAAAGGGAAAAACAAGCTGATCTGTATCCTGGTATCGTTTCAGGACAGACCATTCAATCTTTCAAAAAATGACTTTACCAGATTATTTAATGAACAAGGATACTCGGTAAACGAGGCAACAGGAAGTGTACGCGATTATTATCTTGAAGCTTCATATAATCAACTCGATTTGCAAACGGATGTTTATGGCCCGTATTTGTTAAGCCAGGATGAAAGTTATTATGGTTCAAACTCTAACGACGACGGGGGGGCAAAAGAAATGGCTAAGGAAGCTGTTCAACTGGCTGATAAGGATATTGACTTCTCCTTATATGATATTGACGGGGATAGCGAAATCGAAGGTCTTTATATCCTTACCGCCGACAAGGATGAAATGAGTGGAGGAAGTACAGGAGCTATATGGCCACACAGGGGTTCTTTCCCCAAAGATACACCAAAGCTGGACGGGATGTCTTTTCAGGATTACGCTACTTCAGGAGAATTGGACCATGACGGGGCGGTTAATACCATTGGTACTATAGTGCATGAAATAGGCCATTTGCTGGGAGCCCGTGATTTTTATGACGTAGATAATTCAGATGGAGGTAAATATCCGGGCATAGGAGGATGGGGCCTGATGAGTGGTGGTAATCATAACAACAGAAGCCGGACACCGGCCCATCCGAATGCTTATGTTAAAACAGCGGTTTATAAATGGGCCACACCCAAAATGTTGATCAGTCAACAAAAAAATTTACAGCTGAAAAATATTGTTGAAAATTCAGATCAGTACTATTATTTCAATACTCCTACTGCAAATGAGTATTTTATACTTGAAAACAGGGTTAAAACCGGGTTTGACAAGTATCTGCCCGGTGAAGGGCTTATAATCTATCACGCTCATGCAGATCTGACCCCATCGTATGGCGGGCCCAATAATACGCATCCACAGATGCTGTATCCCGTGTGTGCGGGTGCAGGCACCGATCCATATGAAAATAATGTACAGTCATACGGAGAAATAAATTCAAATTTATGCCCCTTTCCGGGAGAAAAAAGTGTAAAAGGCTTCACATTTAATACCCTTCCTTCCAACAGATCCTGGGCGGGAGAAGAAGCCTTTGGGCATCTGACAAATATAAAGTTTGATTACACTACCAAAATAGTATCGTTTGATTTCCTTTGTTATGAACCTTATGACTTACGGATCAGGCCGGTATCCTCTACACAATTACGTTTGGCCTGGAATACCCCAGGAGAACAAAAAGTGGTTATCACCAGAGCTAAAACCGAATCATTTTTAACTTCGCTGCCAAAAGGCCGGGAATATTCGGTAGGTGATTATGTGACTTTTGAGAACAAAGTTGTGTATACCGGAAATGCCAATTTCTTTATAGATGAAGGCCTTGACCCCTCTACCAACTATTATTATCACCTTTGGGGAAAGGTTGATGGTAAAATTGAATATCTGGAGCCATTGAGAGTGAAGGGGGCTACGGATCCTGTACTGACAAAAGAATTTGAAAAAGGGCTTACAGAGTATTTCGAAGCAGGAGTAACCAGGGAATACTGGCAAACCCTGGGTTATCAGGATGATGATTCGGAATGGCATTTTAAATGTGACGGAAGTGATTCGGATTACGGTTGTTCAACATGGACAGAATCAAACAAATCTGAGCTGATCTCTCCGACTATTATTTGTGAAGGGTATGATTCGGTTATGTTACGGTTTAACCATCATCTCAGTAATATGACATATTATATCGCTAAAGTATATTATTCTGTTGATAACGGAGAAAACTGGAAGATCATTAAGCTGTGGTCGGACAAATTGGTTGATCAGGAGAGTACCTTTAAAATTCCAACTTATGGCGCTGAAAAAATTAAGTTTAAGTGGGAAATGAGCAATCAGAGTGTATCCATGTGGAGGTTGTATTATGTCATTATTGATAGTTA
>JBNKDZ010000190.1:0-4504 GCA_050288525.1 Cyclobacteriaceae bacterium | reverse complement strand
GATAACCAACTGATCCTTGACAACTGGAGACAAGCATGGAATCCCTGGTCAAGAAAATTTAAAGTTGATCTCCAACCGGAAAAAATGGTTGCATTAAGGATCGAGTGGATACCCGATGGAGGTGAATCGTATTTTGCTTTTAAATGTTTATCTCCCTGGGACACAGATCTTCAGAATCAGTTGTCGCTTTATTCAGAAGTAGCAACAAACATTGATTATTACTTCATAAACGGATCAAATGCCGATGAAGTGATCTCCGGATACAGAACACTCACCGGCAAAGCTCCAATCATGCCTAAATGGGCTATGGGCCTGTGGCAAAGCCGGGAAAGATATAAAACTCAGGAAGAGCTTCTGGATGTCGTAAAAGAATACCGCAAACGTAAAATCCCCCTGGATAATATCGTGCTGGACTGGCAATACTGGGAAGATGACAAATGGGGCACCCATGGATTTGACAGAGCACGTTTCCCCGCTCCTGTCGAGATGATCAACACCCTTCATAATGACTTACATACGAATATCATGATATCGGTATGGCCCAAATATTATGAGACTACTGAAAATTACAAATACATGAACGGCCGGGGCTGGATATATCCGGAAAACATCAAAAACCGGCAAAAAGATTGGGTGGGTCCCGGATATATTTCCAGTTTTTATGATGCTTTTAACGCTGAGGCGCGGGAAAACTATTGGCAACAACTAAATGACAGCCTGTTCTCCAAAGGTATTGACGCATGGTGGCTGGATGCTACTGAACCTGATATCCTTTCAAACTCAAGCCTGGAGGAACGAAAAAAACTTATGTCCCCGATAGCCATAGGAAAATCAGCTGAATATTTAAATGCATATTCTTTAGTCCATACAAAAGGGATCTATGAAGGACAACGCAAGACAGCCCCCGATAAAAGGGTGTTCATACTTACCCGTTCAGCTTTTGCGGGACAACAACGATACAGCTCAGCAACCTGGAGTGGTGATGTGGTATCAAGATGGAGCGATCTGAAAGAGCAGATAGCTGCAGGAATAAATATGTGCGCCTCAGGTATCCCCTACTGGACAACGGATATTGGAGGCTTTGCAGTTGAAAAACGATATGAATATCCTGACAAAACAGATCTTACTGAATGGAGGGAACTAAATCTGAGATGGTTTCAGTACGGCACCTTTACACCGTTATTCCGGATACATGGCCAGTTTCCTTACCGGGAAATATTTAATGTTGCTCCTGAAACCCATCCAGTATATCAATCTATGGTGTATTATGACCAGTTGCGGTACAGATTAATGCCATACATCTACACACTCGCCGGACAAACTTATCATGATAATTACACCATTATGAGACCCTTGATCATGGATCATGCTTCTGATGCAAACGTGTTGAATATTAAAGATGAATTTATGTTCGGCCCGAACATGCTTATTTGCCCGGTCTATGAATATGAAAAACGAAGCAGGGAAGTCTATCTGCCCAATACGAGTGATTGGTATGACCTGTATACAGGAGTACTATATGAAGGAGGTAAGACATATGATATTGATGCACCTCTATCCAAAATACCGGTATTTGTGCCTCAGGGGGCTATAATTCCAATTGGTCCGGAGATCCAATACACAGATGAACTGCCAGCTGACACGATCTCGCTTTGCATTTTTAGTGGTAAAAGCGGAGCATTCGAATTATATGAAGACGAAGGCACGAACACCAATTACGAAAAAGGGGAATTCCGGAAGATCCCTGTTGTGTATAACGACAAAACCGGCAACCTCATGATTGGCAAAGCACTAGGAAGCTACCCCGGAATGACAAAAAAAATATGCTTTATCATAAAACTGTACAAACCTCATTCTGACAAATCTCCTGATATGTTTTCAACATCAGGCATGAATATACTCTATGAAGGAAATTCCATAACTCTAAACATAAATACTTTAAAATAAATTACCCAAAACACTTAATCACATGAATAAAAATCTACTAGTAAGAGAGATCCGTATTCCTGACCATAAAAGATGGTCTTCAGGAATCCGGCATGCTTACTTTTCAGCCATTATATTTCTAATGACTGTTGTAAGCGCCTTTGCTCAGGAAAGTGTTATCACAGGACAGGTGACAAACAGTAATCAGGAACCAATACCAGGTGTTAACATCCTGATAAAAGGAACACTTTCGGGTACAATTACCGACATAGATGGTCGCTTTTCTCTAAAAGCTTCACCGGAAGACGTACTGGTAATTTCCTATATAGGATATGTAACAGAAGAGATCGTTGTCGGTGATCAGTCAACCATCGAAATTTCGATTACAGAGGACATCACAAGCCTTGAAGAAATTGTAGTAATTGGTTATGGCGAAACCAAGAAAAAACTCATTACAGGTGCGACAGCACAGGTAAAGGGTGATGAACTGGAAAAGAGGAGAAGTACCAGTGTATTGGAAGCGATGCAAGGTATGTCTCCCGGAGTTAATATTGCCTCTACATCCGGTCAACCGGGTGAAGGATTTAAAGTAAATATCCGTGGTGTAGGAACGATCGGTAACAGCGGACCCCTTTATATCGTGGATGGTGTCCAGACCGGAGATATTAAGTATCTCAACAGCAATGACATTGAATCCATTGATGTATTAAAAGACGCTGCCTCTGCTGCAATCTATGGATCTCAGGCTGCCAACGGTGTTATTCTTATCACAACAAAACAAGGATCATCAACAAAATCAAATGTGAGTCTGGATATGTACTATGGCTTTCAAAGCAGAGAAAACACCTATAACCTGCTGAATTCCGAACAATATGCCATGATCATGAATGAACAACACATCAATTCTGGTGGTGTTCCTGCAAATATGCCTTTCGACATGTCAAATCTTCCTGCTTATACCAATAAGGGAGTAGCCAACACAAACTGGCTGGATGAGATGTTCGTCGAAAATGCTGTAAAACAAAATTATTCACTCAGCGCATCAGGAGGAGGCGAAAAATCAACCTACTCCCTGTCCCTGTCATATTCAGGACAAGAAGGTATTGTCGGAGGAAGTGATTTGTCAAATTATAACCGTTACGGCTTAAGAATCAATACAGACAATAAGGTAAATGACTTTCTTAAAATAGGACAACATCTCACATTGAGCTATATAAAAAGTAACGGAATTAAGGTAGGTAACCAGTACTACAATACTCTTAGATCTGCCTACAACACCAGCCCATTACTTCCAATGTATGACAATGATGGGAATTACTTCAATACGGCTTCTGATATTACAGATCAAAACGGAGATACATATTTTAGCAAAGAATCTAATCCATTTGCAAATATGGTTTATGATAACCAGAACACAAATAATGAACAAAAGATCATAGGAGACATTTATGGAGAAGTTCAGCTATTAAAAAACCTTAAATTCCGGTCATCCTTCGGATTTGATTATTTTGCGAATGACAGAAGGACATTTAAACCCATCTATGAACTGTCAGTATATGACTTCTCAAACTATACTGTTATCTCACAAGAGATGAGCAGGTCAATGGCTATAAATTTTGATAATCTTCTGAACTATGATATCGAAATAAAACAACACAAGTTCAATATAATGGCTGGTATGTATGCCCGTCAATACTCAAGATCCTGGATAAAAGGAGAAAATGTTGACGCTGCCTTTAACGATCTGGAGCACGCCTGGCTGAGCAATGCCACAAATGAAGATGGTGCTTTGATAAAACTCACAGGTGCCAATATTGATACTAAAACCGATGAAAATGGTGAAGAAAAGCTTCTTTCATACTTCGGAAGGGTTCAGTATAACTTCAAAGAAACCTATCTTTTCAACGCAACATTAAGAACGGACGGATCCTCGAAATTTGCCCCAAAACATCGTTGGGGGTATTTTCCTTCAGTATCTGCAGGCTGGGTACTTTCCAACGAAAATTTCTTGTCATCATCAAATCTTATTGACTTCCTGAAATTAAGAGCCAGCTGGGGGCGTAACGGTAACCAGAACATTGCATCGTTCAACTACCTCGCTCCTATAAAATTCACTCAGGCTGCTTATGCGTTTGGTGATACTGAAGGTGTCAATGTTCAAGGCGCTTACCCAAGTCGTTTATCAAATGAAAAAATCAAATGGGAAACATCTGAACAGTTAAATATCGGGTTTGACGCTAATATTATCAGCAGCAATCTTTCTGTTGCATTTGACTGGTATAGTAAAGTCACCAAAGACTGGCTGATCATTGCTCCTGCTCTTGCTACCTTCGGTACAGGCGAGCCGTACATCAATGGTGGTGATGTGAAAAACAAAGGTGTTGAACTTGGACTTACCTACCACGGAAACGCAGGTGATTTCTATTATACGATTAATGCAAGCGGAGCATACAATAAAAACAATGTGACCAATATCCCCACAGACGACGGTATTATCCACGGATCAACAAACTCCCTCTATGACAACTCAAGTGAGTTCTATCGTGCTGAAACAGATCATCCAATAGGATATTTCTGG
>JBNKDZ010000189.1:0-3737 GCA_050288525.1 Cyclobacteriaceae bacterium | reverse complement strand
AAAAGTGATCATAAACAACTATGGATATGATATCAACGGCTGGTCCTTCAAGGGTAGATTTATGACAGAGGGATATGGCCCGTTTACCCGCGCCTATTTTGAATTTACCGGTAAATCATCCTTAGGTACATATATAGAAGGTCATCCGATAATGCGCGGGGTTTCAAGCGTTACAAATACATACTTGTGGCAGGATGTGGATCTTGCCCCGGGAGCGACACAGGTTGCTGACTGGTCAGATGGTAATCACTTTATAGCAGCCAACCCTAATGCTGTGGCATTGAATATTCTGCCAAGTGACGGAAATGGATTTCCTGGCTGGACCGGTGATCTGCCACTGATTTATCATAATGCTGTATTGTGGCTGACAAATTCAGGAGTAATCACCTTTGATCCGGGATCAGGTGTTGTGGCACAGGAAGATACGGAAGAGGTGACAGTTACCTTTGATGGTCGGTTAGCCACCCCGGGTACTTATAATATGTTTATTGAAGCAACAACAAACGATCCGGTAAATAAAAAGCTGCAGATCCCGGTTGAGATAAAAATTAAAGGTCCTGTGATTAGTGTTATACCGGATGCACTGGAACAAACACTTGAAAAAGGTGGTATTGCTTCTCAAGGGATATTGATGAGCAACTCAGGGGAATCAGTAGCGAACTTTTCTATTGATGTGGAACTGACTAATTATCCGGCATTTCAGTCAGAAAATAAACCTGAGGTATTAAGCTCAGTAAAACGGAATGCTCCATATAGTGGGGAACTACCGGATTTGAAAAGTAAAAAATTCATAAAGAATGGATCTGCAGGACAGTTGTCTACGGATCTTTATATCACAAATTTTGAAAGTTTTGCTACAGGTGATATAAATGACCAACAGGAATGGTATGGTGAATATGGAAATTGGGAAATAAGTACAGATAATCCCAATAGCGGCAATCAACACATTATGTCGGTATCAGATGGAAACGGGCTGACATATGCGATGTCTCCGGTTATAAATACCGGAACAGAAGATTTTACCATAATAAAGATGATGGTAGCCTATTCCGGAAGCGGCACTACCTGGATGATTATTCCCCAGTCAACCATTGATCAGATGATAGTAACACAGTTCAGTGTTGATGCCTTAGGAATTATCCAGGTGCTTGAACCTGTAGGAGAGGGCTCAGAATATGCAACGATTGACCATGAGTTACCGACAGGATATTTTGAACTGAAATTCAAAATTGACCGCGAAACCCTTGATTTGAACATCTACTTTGATGATGAACTGGTTTATTCAGGAAAATCCTTTTCCGGAAATCCGGATAATGTGGTCTTGATGTCACTTATGGAAACTGCGGGTTCGACATTTTATATGGATGATCTGAGTATTATTGATGGTAAGGATACACCAAAAATAGATTATCTGACGATATTCCCAATGGAATATGCAATCTTGCCGGGAGACATGATTCCGTTAAATGTAACATTTGATGCCACTTCGGTAGAGTTTGGTTCCTACACATCTGATATTAATATTCATATAAATGATAATGAAATACTTAAAATGACAGTTCCGGTGACCATGAATGTGGTAGGTGATCCGGCTATCGAAGTTTTACCTACCGTATTGATGGAAGATGTTGATTTCAATTCAGTAAAAACCAGTTCTATTGGAATAAAAAATACAGGTGGTTCAATTCTTAACTATGATATTTCAATCCTGGGTGCTGAAGTTCCGGATGGGGACGGATCGCAGAATGTCTTGTTAGCTAAAGAAGGCTGGCTTGACAGAGAAGGTATGAAAGAAAAAATAGCATCTGACAATCAGAAATCAAAGAAAAGTATCGTATCAAAAGAACTGGCAGTGGTAAATGGAGATGTTTTACTGGAAGAAGACTTTGAAATTTCCGCTTTCCCACCTGCAGGCTGGAATGTTGTTGACAATGAAGGAACAGGCGTTGTATGGATGTTTGCTTCAGACTGGGAAGAAGGTAATTATACCGGATTGGGTGAGGCAGCTACTGTAAGCAGCGATATGGCCGGTCCGATGAATTTTGATACAGAACTTCAGACACCGTCAATAGATATCAACGATATGACCGGATTGATCTTGCAATTTAAATGTAATTATCAGAATTATAGTAATATGGATTTTCTGGATGTCGACATCAGGACCAACACAGATACTTCATGGACCAATATTTTAAGCTGGAATGAAGACCATGGAGTTATTCGTGAGAGCTCGGGTGAACTGGTGACCCTGGAACTGGATCCGTATATTTCCGGCTCAGAGAATTTTATGATCCGCTGGCACTATTATGATCTGAATGAGTTTGATTATGACTGGTATGCCCAGATAGATGATGTGGTGGTATATTCAGAAGCGAAAACATGGCTCTCTGTGATACCAGCTTTTGGAAGCGTGGAAGTCGGAGCGCTGGAAGATATCGATGTGTTTTTTGATGCAGCGGCCATGCCAACAGGAAGTCATGTTGCCGGTTTGGTTGTGAAAAGCAATGCGGTTAACAGCAGCCAGGTCGGTGTTGTTGCTTCAATGAATGTCCTTGACCCGGCTGTGATTGAAGTAGTTCCTGATTCACTAAATGAGGAACTGGTTTCCGGCCAAAAAAGCTCACAGATAATCTCAATCACCAATAGTGGAGAGAGTAATCTCCTGTTTAATTTTGTGAATTTTGAAGGATCATCACAGAATATGGCCGGTGAATTGCCTCCTGTAAAGTCAAAAGGAAAGCAAAATACCTTCCATCCGAAAGATCTGGATCTTAACTCCATTAAAAACAGTTATTCACCTTCAGTTGTTCAGCCTGCCGGAGATGTATATGGTACTGATTTTGAGACGCTTGCGCTTGGAGATATTAACGGACAGGACGGATGGTATGGAGAAAAAAGCAACTTTATAGTATCCGATATTGATCCGTATTCAGGTTCACAACATTTACTCGGATTTTCCGACGGATTAGGGAGTAGCATGGTCGCTTCCCCTGTCCTGATCGGAGGAGGTTCTGAAGATGTCATGACCTTTAAAATGAAAATGAAGGTGCTCGCCCAGGGAGTTACATGGCAGATATCACCTCAATCAATCACGGATGGAGTCAGGATAGGGAGCCTTTTAATAGGCCCTGAGAATGATTTGCTGATGGTAACGCGTAAAGGCAACGCAGCTTATTTTGAATTTTTAGATGTAGAGCTTCCGGATGGATACTTTGACCTGACTATGGAAGTTAGCAAGATTGATACTACTATTTCAGTGTTTATTGATGATGAGAAGATTTATCAGGGATTGGGATTCTCCACACTTGCTGAAGTATTTGTTATTGAGTCAACTATGGATGTTTCCGGCGGAATAATATGTGTTGACGACTTCAAAATGTATAACGGAGAGGCTTCTATTGAATATTTGTTAATTGATCCGGTATCCGGCATTATTCCTCCGGGAAGTACCATGGATATTGAAGTTTTGTATGATGCAACATCACTTGTGGGCGGTGAATACAGGAATGACCTTTATTTGTATCATTCCGATCCTTCAAAAGGGACGATCGTTATTCCTTCACATCTTACAATTATTGATCCTCCTGTTTTCAGTTTAGATATGGAGTCGATGGAAGATGTAATGGTACAGGGAGAAACCGCCACACATGTTATGAACATCACGAATGAAGGGGTTGCTCCACTAACTTATCAGATTGCTACCAAAGGGCACGGACCAGATTCGACAACGGCTCTGA
>JBNKDZ010000188.1:0-7464 GCA_050288525.1 Cyclobacteriaceae bacterium | reverse complement strand
TGTGGGAATAAACTATTAATTTATAGGTTCCCAAGACCTCATAGTTGTATTATATAAGTGTAATTTGTGTGTTTAGAGGGAATTAAATTGGATACAATAAAGGAAACATTAAAAGACGTATTTGGCTATTCACAATTTCGTGGTACTCAGGAAGATATTATCAAAAATATTCTTGCTGGCAAAAATACCTTTGTGATTATGCCGACAGGCGCTGGTAAATCATTATGTTATCAGTTACCTGCATTGATCAAGGACGGAACCGCAATCGTAATTTCACCATTAATTGCCCTGATGAAAAATCAGGTAGATCAGCTTGTAGCATTGGGTATTAATGCAAAATTTCTTAATTCTACCCTGTCGCGAAGCGAAATCAATAAGGTTAAGGCCGAAACAAAAGCCGGCAAAATAAAACTGTTGTATGTAGCTCCCGAATCGCTGACAAAAGAAGAAAATATTGAGTTTTTACAATCTTCAAAGCTTTCATTTGCTGCTATCGACGAAGCGCATTGTATTTCGGAATGGGGGCATGATTTCCGGCCCGAATACCGCAGGATCAAAACAATCCTCGATCAACTTGGCAATTTACCATTAATAGCACTCACTGCAACGGCGACACCAAAAGTACAGCTCGACATAAAACGCAACCTCCAGATGGAAGATGCGAATATCTTTATGTCCTCCTTTAACAGGGAAAACCTGTATTATGAAGTCCGGCCAAAGGTACATGCAAAAAAACAGCTGATAAAATTCGTCAAGGATAATAAGGGAAAATCGGGCATCATCTACTGCCTGAGCAGAAAGAAGGTCGAAGAAATTGCCGAACTGCTGAAAGTCAATGATGTTAAAGCTGCACCATACCATGCAGGGCTGGATGCTCATGTCAGAATGCACAATCAGGATGCGTTTCTGAACGAAGAAATCGATGTGATTGTGGCAACCATAGCATTTGGAATGGGCATTGACAAGCCGGATGTGCGGTTTGTGATCCACTATGACACCCCAAAATCACTTGAGGGGTATTATCAGGAAACCGGACGGGCAGGAAGAGATGGTCTGGAAGGGAACTGTATACTATTTTACAGATATAAGGACATTCTGAAACTGGAGAAATTCCAGAAAGATAAAACCGTTACGGAAAGAGAAAATGCCAAGATCCTGCTCGAAGAGATGTCGGCATACTGTGAGTCTTCTGTCTGCCGGAGAAAGCAATTGCTGCACTATTTCGGCGAGAAATACGACGATTCCAACTGCGGCGTAAAAATGTGGTGTGACATATGCAAATATCCACCTGAGAAATATGAAGGAATGGATTATGTCCTCCTTACGTTACAGGCTGCAGAAGCTACAGGAGAAAGGTTTGGACTTGCGCATCTCGTCGATGTTCTCCGAGGAGTTGAAAATCAATATGTAAAAAGTTACAAGCATAATCAGCTTGACATATTCGGTAAAGGAAGTGATAAGAAAGAAGACTTCTGGAATTCGGTGGTTCGTCAAACGCTCTTACATCATTATCTGAAAAAAGATCTGGAAAATATCGGCGTATTAAAACTGACCACTTCCGGACGGAAATTCCTGAAAGATCCGGCATCCATCACACTGGTAAAAGACAAGGACTTTGAAAAACTGATCCGGGAAGATGACAGTAATAAGCCCATAAATACGAAAGCCTACGATGAGAATCTGTTTGATCTGCTTAAAAAGATCCGTAAGGACGTAGCAAAACGCAAAAACCTGCCTCCGTACGTGATATTCCAGGATCCTTCACTTGAAGAGATGGCTACCGTTTATCCGACATCAAAAGAAGAACTGGCAAAGATCAACGGTGTGGGAATGGGCAAGATCGCCAAATTCGGAGCGCCTTTTATTGACGCAATTCAAAAATATGTGGATGAAAACGATATCATCACCGCTTCTGATGTTGTCGTAAAATCTGCCATAAATAAATCAAGAACAAAAATTTTTATTATCCAGCAAATAGACAGAAAAGTCGACCTCCAGGAAATCGCAGATGCCAAAGGGCTCAGCTACACCGAACTAATCGATGAAATTGAGAATATATGCTATTCAGGCACAAAATTAAACCTCGACTACTACATCGATAATATGATGGATGCCGACAGGCAGGATGAAGTGTTTGACTATTTTATGAACGCCTCCTCCGATAAAATCGAAGATGCTCTGGAAGAACTGGGTGAGAATGACTACGACGAGGAAGATCTGCGTTTGCTTCGTGTTAAATTTTTGTCGGATTACGCTAACTAAATTTATCAAATCAAATTACAATTTATAATGAACATTCTTATTATCGGGTCGGGAGGAAGAGAGCATGCTATTGCTTGGAAAATAAAACAAAGTAAAAAATGTGATAACCTGTATATCGCCCCGGGCAATGCAGGAACCTCAGAAGTTGCAGTAAATATTAATGTTGGAGTTCTCGACTTTGAAGGCATTAAAACAATCATAAAAGAAAAAGAAATCGATCTGGTTATTGTTGGGCCTGAAGCACCTCTGGTTGATGGAATCCGTGAAAATCTCGAAAATGATCCGGACACCAAAAATGTGAAGATCATAGGCCCTGGCAAAGACGGAGCTGAACTTGAAGGCAGCAAGGATTTTGCAAAAATCTTCATGAACAAATACAACATCCCCACCGCTAAATCGAGATCCTTTACGGAAAAAGACCTCAAAGAAGCAAAAGAATATATACAACAAAACCCTACACCTGTTGTACTGAAAGCGGATGGACTTGCTGCCGGAAAAGGCGTGATTAGATGCCAGGAAAAAGAAGAAGCCACTGAAGTGCTTGAAAAAATGCTCGTTGGAAAAATGTTCGGAACTGCCAGTCAAACAGTTGTAATTGAAGAATTTCTGGAAGGGATTGAGGTATCTGTATTTGTGATCACGGACGGAAAAAATTATTGCATCCTGCCTGAAGCAAAAGACTACAAACCCATCGGTGAAAATAATACCGGACCCAATACCGGCGGTATGGGCAGTGTGTCACCCGTAAATTTTGCCCAGGGACGTTTTAACAAGATCGTAGAAGAAAAAGTGATCATCCCAACCATCGACGGATTAAAAGCAGAAAATATTGATTACAAAGGATTTATATTTTTCGGATTAATGAACGTAAACGGCGAACCGTATGTGATCGAGTACAACGTCAGAATGGGCGACCCCGAAACACAGGTGGTGTTCCCTCGTATCGAAAGTGATGTCTGCGACATGTTCGAAGCTGCTGCCAACGGTACCCTTGATTCCTACCAACTGGCCGTAAGTGAACAATCTGCCACCACGGTAGTTATGGTAGCCGGAGGATATCCCGACGACTATAACAAAGGAGACTTGATCAGCGGACTAGAAAACAAAACCGATGATACCGTGGTATTCCATGCCGGCACAAAGATGTCCGACAACAAGGTTGTGACCAACGGAGGACGTGTTCTGGCCGTCACCGCTCTTGGTAAAGACGTCCACCAGGCTCTGGATAAATCGTATGACATGGTTGAAAAGATCCGGTGGGATGACGTGTATTTCAGGAAAGATATCGGACAGGATCTGATTGCGCTCGGGTGATTCCTTACTGATTTTCCTTGTTAAACTATTTTCATTACTTTTGAAGAATAACCCAGAATTAAAAAAGGTAAATGTCAACGTGTACTTCATGTAATCAACCTGAATCCCCGCAGGTAAAGGGGTGTAAAAACAACGGAAATTGTGGCACAGAAGGATGCAATAAACTCAATTCGTTCGACTGGCTTATTGATATGGAGCCTTCTTCAGGTGAGAAATTCAATATCGTTGAAGTACGCTTTAAAAACGGCAGAAAAGAATTCTTTGTAAATAAAGACAACCTCCAGCTTAATAACGGAGATGCAGTGATCGTGGATGTGCCAAACGGGCATCACCTTGGTCACGTATCGTTGCAGGGTGAACTGGTACGGTTGCAGATGATCAAAAAGAAGGTCGAAGAAAACGATGAAATACGACCTGTCTACAGACATGCCACGCAAAAAGACCTGGATAAATACTTCGAAGTACGAAAAAAAGAAAGCCCAACCCTGTACCGAACAAGAGAGATCATCGAAGAACAAAAACTTACGATGAAGCTCACAGACATCGAATACCAGGCTGATGGAACGAAGGCCACCTTCTACTATTCTGCCGACGACCGGGTAGACTTCAGAGAACTCATTAAATTGCTGGCCTCAGAATTTAAGATACGCATCGAGATGCGGCAGATCAGCCTGCGTCAGGAGGCAAGCCGGCTGGGAGGTATCGGATCCTGTGGCAGAGAGCTGTGCTGCTCCACATGGCTGACCGAATTTAAAAGTGTTACCACTACCGCTGCCAGGTATCAAAACCTCTCATTGAACCCAAGCAAACTGAGCGGACAATGCGGAAGACTGAAATGCTGCCTCAACTATGAGCTTGACACCTACATGGAAGCGCTTAAAGATATCCCGGAGATCAACGAACCACTCCTGACCCAAAAAGGGGAGGCGAAACTCCAGAAAACAGATATCTTCAAAAAAATACTCTGGTTTGGCTATGACAACGACAACTCCTGGATCTCCATCACTCCCGAAAGAGTAAGGGAAATCATTGAACTCAATAAAAAAGGGAAGAAGCCTGCCACCCTGAAAGAAGATGACATCGAAGCGAAGGATGAAGTTTCGGAAGCCCTCAACAGCGACCTGGAACGGCTGGACAAAAAGTATAAGAAAAAGACCAGAAAGAACAACAACAAAAAACGCCGGAAGAAACGTCGCAATAAAAACCCCAACAGAAACAATGAATAGAACGATAATTGGCATTTTCCTGGCGCTTCTATGGTTTTCGGCCTGTGACAGCAAACGTGTATTTGAAGAAAAAAAGGACTTTAAAAAAGGCTACTGGGTATTCAGCGATGCTGCAATCTTCGATTTCAATATCAAAGACCCGTCACTCAAATACAAAATGCTTTTCAATGTCCGGGTAAATAACAAGTATGCATATCAGAACCTGTATCTTCAATACTACCTGGAAGACTCTGTCGGCCAGGTGCTGAAAAAAGACCTGATAAATCTGCAACTCTTCAATCCCGTCACAGGAGTGCCTCTGGGTGATGGGCTGGGTGACATCTATGACCTCCAGCGTTCTTTCATTCCCGAATATCAATTTGACAAAGCAGGAAAATACAAGATGCGCATAGACCATTTTATGCGCAAAGATACCCTTCCCGATATTTTGGCAGTTGGTTTTCGGATTGAAAAGGTTGAAGAAGATCAATAGTAACTTATTCTGATCTTTCAGGATTTCAGAATTCCCCTTTTTAATTTTTTCAGCCTCTGTTTCTGTATAAAAAATAGTAAAACCAACCCAATCGTCAATAAAGGATAAAGAACACAAAACAGTATCAGGTTTACTTCATAGTATGATAGGTTAAGGATATTGGCAAGATTGATGACTAAATCCGTGCAATATGCATATATGAATTTAATCAGGTCTGTCATTTCAATCCGGAATGTTTTTTCAATCTTATAATTTCTTCCTGCATTTGTATTGACCGTATAAGCAGGTACCATATTAACAATGGCATCATAACAACCAGAAAAATAATATTAGCCAACCGGTAATCACCTGTCGATCCTAGGATTCCGATTATCCCAAAAAACACCTTATCCGTATATTCTGTATTAGCATTTGAAAATTTTAAATGGTTGGATTTGCAGTGAATCGTATTATCATGGCATTCCCAGGTACACTGATCATTCAGCTTAAAGGATGAATTAATTGTAGTAATGCCATGGACATGATAATCCTTTCCCATCCTGTATCTTGATATTTCATTAATCAAAATCATTACAAGAAACGGAAGAACAAAAAGAACTACAGCTGTGAAAGTCTGTTTATTCACCTGTTAAAAATAATACCTGTAATACTCTTTCCTGCCTCTTTTGCTAAATCCTTCCAGAATGACCCTTCCCCGTATCTTGGTGAGGATGTCAGCCAGCTCGTTCGGATCGTCTATGGGTGTACGGTTTATATGGGTGATGATAAATCCTTCCTGCAGATCCATCTGCTGTATCAAACCTTTGTTTACCTTAACCACCCGGATCCCATGATCGATATTGTACAGATCCCGCTCAACTTTGGATACTTTTTCAAAATCTGCTCCAAGCTCTTTGGAAGTAAAGATCTCACGTTTCAGCAATTTTGTCGTTCCTTCCTTATTGGTCAGGACAAGCTCTTTCAATACGATCTTTGAATCTCTCTTGTAGGTGATATTCAGCTTGTCGCCCGGGGAGTGATAACTCAACACCTCCTCAAACATACTTCTGCTGTCAACAGGTATATTGTTGATCTTAGTAATGATATCACCTTTTGCCATTCCTGCCTTAGCTGCGGCACCATCTTCCTGTACATAGCTCAATACCACCCCGGAATAATCATCAATTCCCAGCTTCCCTGCCACATCAGCATCAATATCGATCACCTCAGCTCCGATAAAGGCCTTTTGCACTTCTCCGAAATTGATAAGGTCATCCACCACTTTTTTTACAATATCCGAAGGTACAGCAAATCCATAACCGGCATATGACCCGGTTCTGGACAAAATGGCAGTATTTATACCGATCAGCTCACCTTCCATATTCACGAGCGCACCTCCACTGTTACCCGGATTGATGGCCGCATCCGTTTGAATGAACGATTCGATCGGAAAATTGGCTTTCATGATATTTAATTCCCGCCCTTTGGCGCTCACGATACCGGCTGTTACGGTTGAAGTGAGGTTAAACGGGTTCCCTACAGCCAGGACCCACTCTCCTACTTCTACCTGACTTGATTCTCCAAATGTAATGGCCGGCAGATCTGTTCCTTCAACCTTTAGCACTGCTATATCCGTCGAAGGGTCCGTGCCTACAAGTGTAGCCGGGTATGGTTTTTTTTGTATGATCACTTCAATCTGATCTGCATCATCAATGACATGATTGTTGGTCATTATGTATCCGTCCTTACTGTAAATCACGCCTGATCCGCTGCTAATGGCCTGACCGGTACTCTCACCAAAAAACCAGTCCATCCACGAGCTCCGGTAATTGGTCTGAGAAATGGTCTTGATGTAAACAACACTTTTCCGGCTGTTTTTTGAAGCTGTAATAAAATTCTCATTAACCGGTGACAGGCCTTTGCCTTCCCTCATATCTTTGAAAAAACTATCGGGATCCGAATAGCCCACATCACGTATCTGGCCTGAAACTTCCTGATTTTGTGCCAAATGAAGGACATTCGGGCGGACAAAAAAATGTGTGTAAAAGGCCGCTCCGCCAATACCGGCGACAAAACTTATTAGCACTATTGATACAATCTTTCTCATAATTCCTGAAATTTTGTCAGATTTTCGCAATAATATTTTGTTCCAATACTAAATCAAAAACTGTGCTAAGTAAAGAAATTATAAATCAATATCAATTGACAATG
>JBNKDZ010000187.1:0-13033 GCA_050288525.1 Cyclobacteriaceae bacterium | reverse complement strand
AATTAATCGATGGACAATATTCGTGAAATTGTTACCGTAACACTCATTCTCTTTTCGATCATTGATATTCTCGGGTCTATACCTATTATTATAGAACTCCGAAAGCGTGAAGGGAAAATAGAATCTCTTAAAGCGACCCTGGTGGCAGGGGCTATAATGATCATGTTTTTGTTTGTCGGAGAGGTGATCCTGAACCTGTTGGGAATAGATGTTGGCTCCTTTTCTGTTGCAGGTGCCATTATTATACTAATCCTTGGCATGGAAATGATCCTCGACAGATCTTTTTTTAAAACAAGTCCTGAAGTGAGTAAATCGGCATCCATTGTACCTTTAGCCTTTCCTCTGATCGCCGGTGCGGGATCGCTGACAACCATACTCTCATTAAAAGCTGCATATCATGAAGGAAATATCCTGGTCGGGATTGTTGTAAATATGATTTTTGTCTTTCTGGTTCTTAAATCTTCCGAATGGCTGGAAAGAATTCTCGGAGCTACCGGTTTTAACATTTTGAGAAAAGTATTTGGGATCATTCTGCTATCTTTGGCAATTAAGTTATTGAAAGAAAATTTATTCAAATAGTATGGTGACTATTTATACGGATGGCGCTTCCCGTGGAAATCCCGGTCCGGGAGGGTATGGTGTTGTATTAAAATTTAAGACACTCAGAAAAGAACTGAGTGAGGGATTCAGAAAAACCACCAACAACAGAATGGAGCTTCTTGCCGTGATCAGGGGACTGGAAGCACTTAAAAAAGAAGGGCTTGAAGTAACTGTTTTTTCAGATTCCAAATATGTTGTTGATGCCGTCGAAAAAGGATGGTTATGGAACTGGGTAAAAACGGGTTTTAAACAAAAGAAAAATCAGGATCTCTGGATGCAGTTTATACCGTTATATAAAAAACAAAAAGTAAAATTCAGGTGGGTGAAAGGCCATGCGGGTAATATCGAAAATGAACGTTGTGACCAACTGGCGGTGCAAAGTGCTGAAGGACCATCTTTAAAGATTGACAAAGGCTATGAAGCATCAGAAGATAATTTGTTTTCCTGATCATTGAGAAAATTTGGCAAATACCTATTTCAAGTTTAAAAAATTTACAGTTCATCAGGATAGATGTGCTATGAAAGTCAGTACGCTGGCATGTATTCTGGGGGCCTATGCCAGTTCCGATAATCCAAAAAGGATCCTGGATATTGGTGCCGGAACAGGATTGTTATCGCTTATGGTAGCTCAACGCTTCAATGCCGCTATAGATGCGGTTGAAATAGATCCGGACGCGTATGAACAGGCAAAGACAAACATAAGAATGAGTCCCTGGCCGGACAGGATACATGTTGTACAAAACGATATAAAAGAATTTGCCAGAGAACAACATCCCAAATACGATCTGGTACTTACAAACCCTCCTTTTTTTACCAATCAATTGTCATCTCCGGACTCAAAGATCAATCTGGCGCGCCACGATCAGGGTCTGACGATAGAACAACTTTCAGATACAATCCCGGAGCTTTTGAATGCTACAGGGACACTTGTTGTTTTACTACCTCCCGAAGAGACATACCAATTGTCAATACATCTAAAGAAACATAATATTTTTATTTCAGGCCAACTTGCCATATGTAATTATCTAAAGGCGAGACCCCTTGCATATATCACTAATTATATGTTTCAGACTAAAAAAAATCAAAAAGGTACATTGAACATCCGAAATGATGATGATAAATACAGTGATCAGTTTATCTCGCTTCTTAAAGATTATTATCTCTATTTATAGGAATATTAAGGCAAATATTTGTTGATAGTTTTTTGTAAGAAATAATGGAAAATTGTGGCAATAATCAATCGATTCATTATATTGTTAAGGTATTCAATTTAATACTATGCGTTATTTGAGTTGTTAAAAATTGAATATTTCAATGATATATTTGAATTCTGTCTTTAACCGCAGACAAATTTATATCATTATGATTTCGTGTAAAAAGTTTAAATTTTTATATTATATTTCGTTTAATAGATTTAGTTCAGTATTAGGAAAGTTTTTATGATAAAAAAATAAAGATTTGTAAATAGGAACTACTTCTGCGAAAGTGACACCCGATACTTGATATAAAAATTATATGAAAGGTATTAAAATAGACAGGTTGTATAATAATTATTAGCTGGGAAAATAATCCTTAACGATGCAGGAAATACATATCGTTGATATCAGAAAACTTACTGAGACCATAAAATCCAAATATGGCTATGATTTCACAAATTATGCTATGTCCTCCTTTAAAAGAAGGGTACAAAGAATTCTTGAGTTGCATAATTTTAATAGCGTAGATGCTTTAACAAAACGTATTGCTGATGATAGTACATTCTTTGAGGAGTTCATTAATGAAATCACTGTGAATGTTACCGAAATGTTCAGGGATCCTTCATTCTGGAGAGAATTACGCGACAAAATCATCCCGAATATTTTATTAAATCATCAGAAAGTAAGCATATGGCATGCAGGGTGTTCGTCAGGTGAGGAAGTGTATTCAATGGCCATATTGCTGAAAGAGATGGATATTCTGGAAAGCTCAAAGATAATCGCCACCGACATTGATGAAGATATTCTGAATAAGGCGAAAGGTGGCGTTTATGCCCAGAAAAATATGGAGATCAATGAGAAGAATTATGTACGGTTCAGGGGGAATAATGAGTTGAATAAGTATTTCGAAGTGAAGAACGGGCTTGCCTATATGGATAAATCCCTGGTCAAGGACGTTTCCTTTCGAAAACATGACCTGGTAAACGGGATCGTATTCAGCAAATTTGACATTGTACTTTGCCGTAATGTAATGATATATTTTAACCAGACTTTGCAAAATGATGTGCTGAAAAAATTACATGAAAGCATATTTAAATACGGATACCTGGCAATCGGCACAAAAGAATCACTGATTTGGTGTGAAATTGCCAATAAATTTATTGTTGTAAACAACGAAGAAAAAATTTACAAAAAAATAAAGGAATAATTGTGCATTTGCAAAGTTTGATATGATGAGGTTTTCCAATTTACATAACAGGTATAAAGCCGTCATAATTGGAGGATCGGCGGGAAGCTTTCAGGGAATTTCAAAAATCCTTGCGAGTGTACCTAAGGAATTTCCATTGCCGATCATACTTTGTCTGCACAGACTAAAACATGTACGGAACGGATTTATTGAAGCATTGTCTATAAAAAGTATAAAAGAAGTGCACGAACCATACGATAAAGAATCGATAAAAAGGGGATACGTTTACCTCGCACCGGCAAATTATCATTTGTCTGTGGAGTTGGGTAATTACTTCAGCTTATCTACTGAGGATATGGTTAATAATTCAAGACCTTCAATCGATATTTCTATGGAAACAGCTGCCTATACATATAAAGACAAGCTTATAGGCATTCTGCTTTCAGGCGCAAATAAGGATGGCGCCAGGGGTATGAAGAAGATTAGTGAAAACGATGGATTGACCATTGTACAGGATCCTGTAGAATGTATGATCGATACAATGCCAAGGGCAGCTTTGGAAATGACCAAAATAGATTATACATTAACTATAGAAAACATACTGGATTTCTTTAACGAACTAAACAAATTGTATAAAGTATAATGAAATCTTTCTATAACCGGTTAAATATCATACTTACAATATTTTTTGTATTGGGAATACTGTTTTCCGCATACAATCTTTTTAACCTTCCTGTTCAATTGGAACAACAATCCGGAAATATTGATCTTAATGTTGTTAAAGAAATAAAACCTGTTCTTAATCAAACCTATGTAATTGTCGGCTTTACCCTTTTGCTGGGGCTTATATCTACCATCATTTATTTATTCATGCAAAACTATTCCAAGGCTGTTGAGAAAATCGTGTATGTCGAAAAAACAGCTTCGCAGAAGAAAGCAGATGAGGTAAGAGAAACACAAAAAGAAGAACAACAACACCGTACACTGCTTGACGAAATAAAAAAAGATTTAAATACAGTTAAAGAACCTCAGAAAAAATATGAAAAGGTTCTTTCGAATCTATGTATGAAGCTTGAAGCCAGTCAGGGAATAGTATATCAGGCAGTAACATCAGAGGAGAAAAGATTTCTGGAATATTTTGCATCTTTCGCTTTTAGTATTCCAGACAGTAAATCCATCCGTTACGAATTTGGAGAAGGACTTGCAGGTCAGGTGGCCAAAGAAGGAAAAAGTGTGAATATTACAGATGTTCCTGAAGGCTATATCACTATTATCTCAGGACTCGGAAAATCAACGCCTAAACATTTGGTGATCGTTCCGGTACATGAAAATGATCAGGTAACTAAAGTTATTGAAATAGCATCCTTTAAACCTTTTACACAGGATCAGGAAAAACTCATTGAAGATTCATTTAAGTTGATTGATCATACGGAAGAAAATGTAAAATCAGAAGCATTAGATGTTTCTGATAAAGAAGAAAAGAAAAAGGGAAAAAAGAAATAGAACGTTTTTTCTAATTAATAAACAATTAGATGTTTAAGAATATAAGTATACGTGGTAAACTAAGTGCAATAATACTATTTCTTGTAATAGTGACGATCGTTGCTGCAGGATATATTGCGTATTCAATCAGGAAAAGTTTTTTGCAGGAACAATATTTACGAAGCCTCAATGCCTTAATTGAAATTAAAGTAGAGAAAATCAAAACCTTTATTTCGGATGTTGAAGAGGATATGAATGCAGTGAAAAATCTGGATGCCATAAAAAATCACTCAACAAATGAAATGACGATGGACTTTGGTTCGGATGAGGCTATGGATGGCTTGGGCATGGAAGAAGATGCTCTGACCTTTGAAAACGATGGAGATGCCGGTGGATTTGATTTGATGGGTATGGACATGGGTATGGGAATGGATATGGGATCTGAAGATGAAATGGCTCCGGTAAAAGAGGCTCTGAAAAATATTAAAGGCAGTCTGAATGTAAAAGATATCATTATAACAGATAGCGAAGGAAAGATACTGGTTAATACCAATAGCGAATCTGATAGCAAAAAAATCCTGGAAGAAGTTAAAGCTACGGAGGACAGCATTATTCATAAAGCAGCACAAAAACTGTATTTTGGAGACGTTTATAAAAACAAGGACAAGGATCAATACTATCTACCTGTAGGAGCTTCAATATATATAGGTTCCGAATCGCGACTTTGTTTCCTTATTTACAACCTTAATGACCTGTATGCCTTTTTGGAAGATGATATGGATATGGGTACAACCATCGAAACCGTGATAGGTCAGCGAAGGGCAAATCTCGCATTGGTACTGAATCCGTTAAAATCCATCCCCAATGCAGCACTCAGTTCAGCACCGAAATTTGGCGAGAACAGGGGCCTTGCTCTTCAATTAGCTGTCAATGGACATAATGGAATGGGGTTCTCTGTTGATAACAGATACCAAAAAACACTCTCTGTCTGGCAATACATTCCGGAGATTAATTGGGGTGTCGAAGTTAAAGTTGATCAATCTGAACTTACAGTTCTGGCTCTGGTGGTCGTAATAAAATTCGGGATCTGGGGAATTGTAATACTTGTGTTTACGATCCTTATATCCATTCTCTTTTCACAATTCTTTATTAGTCCGCTGCTGACACTCAAAAACGAACTTAAATCTTTATCTAAAGGTGTTCTGCCTGATAACATAGAAAAAAAATACAATGACGAGGTCGGACAGATGGCAGAGACGACCAACGATCTTGTGCAGGCGTTAAAACGAACAGCCACCTTCGCAGAAAAAATCGGTAAAGGAGATCTTGAAGCAGATTTTCAGCCGTTAGGAAAAGGCGATATGCTCGGTAATGCCCTCCTCGAAATGAGGAAGAGCCTTATGGATACCGAAAAGCGGGATACTGAACGCAACTGGATTGTTAGCGGTGTTGCGGAAATAAGCGAGATCCTCCGTTCTCATGATACCATCGAAAATCTTGGAGATGCTGTAATCTCATATATTACTGAAAAAGTTGAGGCAATACAAGGTGCGCTTTATATCGCCAGTGATGAAGAAGATGAGGATGAACGGATAATTGAAATGGTGTCGGCATATGCATACCATAAAAAGAAATACTTAAGTGCCCGTTTTAAGTTTGCTGAAGGTCTTGTCGGACAGGCAGCAGCTGAGAAAGACACCATCATGAGAACTGAAATTCCGGAAGATTATGTTTCAGTAACCTCCGGGCTTCTGGGAGAACAAAAACCAAGTTGTATCCTTATATCTCCGCTTAAAATAGAAGAGAAAGTTTTCGGAGTACTTGAGTTTGCCAGTTTCCATAGATTCTCTGACATGCAGGTAAACTTCATCGGGGAAATAAGCCTGATACTGGCAAGGACAATATTCAATATTAAGGTCAATGAAAGGACAAGGAAACTTCTTGAGGAATCTCAAAAAATGAGTAACGAACTGCAAATGCAACAGGAAGTACTGAAGCAGAATGCAGAAGAAATGGCGGCTACCCAGGAAGAACTTAAACGCACAAATCAGCGACTTGAAGATCAGATTGAAGAGGTAAACAGAACAAGGAACAGGATGCAGCTATTGCTTGAAAATGCTTCGGAGATCATCTCTATTTATGAAAAGGAAGGTACCATCAGATATATAAGTCCGTCGGTAGAAAAGATCCTTGGATATCCGACAAATGAAATGATCGGGATCAATGATATCGTTTATGTAAATGAAGAAGGAAAGGAAAGCTTTAAAGAAATGTTCCGGAAAGTGATCGACAATCCGTTTGAATCGGTAACCATTCAATATGAGTACATCCGTAAAAACGGGGAAGCAGTGTGGCTGGAATCAACGGCAAATAATATGCTTGCTGACCCGGCTATTCAGGGAATAATCATCAATAGCCGGGACATCACAGAACGAAGAAGAGCTGAACGTGAAGAGCGAATGCGGTCAAAAATGCAGGCCCTTTCAGAAAATTCACCCGATATCATTACACGTCTTACACAGGAAGGGGAGTTTTTCTATATTAACCCGATTATCGAAACCTATACAGGAAATAAACCAGATGACTATCTGAATCGAAAACTTGAAGAGGTAACACTTGATGAACTTATAAAAGGAGAATGGCTAAACCTGTTACAGGAAGTTGAAGCACAAAAAAACAATATAGCCAAGGAAATGGATTTTCCTTCGGTTATGGGCGACAGGGTAATGCATATCAATGCGATCCCGGAGTATGACGAAGAGCAAAAAATGGAGTCTGTTCTGCTGGTATCGCATGATATTACCGAACGTAAGCAGATTGAACTGGAGATGCAATCAACCAACAGGAAAATCACTGAAAGTATAAACTATGCCAAACGGATTCAGAGTGCTATACTTCCGAATAATGCAGTGATCAGACAAATACTCCCTGATTCGTTCATCCTGTATAAAGCAAGAGATGTTGTCAGTGGTGACTTCCCGTGGTTTATTAACATTGGTAACACCGTATATTTTGCTGCAGTTGACTGTACAGGTCATGGTGTGCCGGGAGCTCTGATATCTCTGATTGGTTATTTCCTTCTGAATGATATCGTGAAAGGAAGAAAAATAACAGATCCTGGTAAGATACTGGATCATCTTGATAAAGGCGTTACAAAAACCCTTCGTCAGGACAATGAATCTTCCTCAACAAAAGACGGCATGGATATCGCTTTATGTAAAATAAACCTCGATACCAATGAAGTTTCCTATGCCGGAGCACATCGTCCTTTGTATTTTATGAATAAAGGAGAAATGGTAGAAATTAAAGGAAATAAATTCCCTATCGGCGGCGGAATTTACCGGAATCAGACGCAATTTACCAACAATTCATTTATAGCTGAAAAAGGTGATTCCATCTTCTTCTGTTCAGATGGATTTACGGATCAGTTTGGTGGTCCTGATAATAGAAAATTCGGACCTAAGAAATTGAGAGAAATTATCCAGGCTAATCATGAAAAATCTATGGCTCAATTGTATAAATTATTTGATATTGAATGGACAGATTGGAAAGGGAATCAGAAGCAAACAGATGATGTTCTGCTTATAGGTGTAAGATTTTGAAATTAATTAAAAGTTAAAAGTCGATTAATTTGATAAATCAATATTATCTTAGAAAAATAAATTAAAAAATAAAAATTCAGAAAGTGCAATGAAATATATTTATGAAATTCATCAGATGATGCTGAAACATAATATTATTCTGGTCTATGAGGGAGAATTCACCCAGGAAATAACAAAATCAGTTTTAGCAATGGCTGAACGAAACATGGATTCTATGGGTGAAGAGTCCAACATTAAACGGAAGGTATTTAATGTAATGGTCGAATGTCTTCAAAATATTGTCAAACATGGAGATGAATATATTTCAGGTCAACTGCCAACCCAATCGGCAATCTTTATGATCGGCAAACATGAAGATTCCTATGTCATTACATCTGGCAACCCTGTAAAAGATGATGAAATCGAAGGACTGAAAGAAAAACTTGATAAGATCAACAGCCTTGATAAGGACGGACTTAAGGTGCTTTATAAAGATATTATCAAAAGCGGTACTGGTCTGACATACCGTGGCGGTGCAGGTCTTGGATTTGTCGATATGGCAAGAAAATCAGGTCATAAACTTGAATATGGATTTGAATCTTTAGGGAACGACCTGTCGTTTTTCTCACTAAAAACTACCGTTTCAAGAAGATAAAGAATTTAACAATAGTAAAAAGAGTGATAATGGAAATAATAAACCTAGAAGGTGCTGAGGATACCCCAAAAATAATTTTAGATAGAACTAATAAAATCTTTGAGATTTCCGGCAGGTCTTTGCCTGAAGATTCGGCAGAATTTTATCAGCCCGTTCTTGACTGGCTCGATGAATATAAGAAGGATCCGCTGCCGGAGACAATCTTTGATTTTAAGTTAGAGTATTTTAATACAGCTTCATCTAAGCTTATTTTAGATATTCTTACCTCACTGGAAGATATTCCGGGAGCAAAAATACATTGGTATTTCTACGAAGATGATGAGGATATGGAAGAAGCAGGGGAAGAATTTTCTGAACTTGTGGATGTAGACTTTGAGCTCAAACCATATTAAAGAATTTTCTGCTTTGTATTTAATTAAGCGAAGTGTATCCAAATATGCTTGGCATGAGATATTCTTTTTTATAGGTAAAAGAAAGCGACTATTACGTAATATGGAACTACAGAGGATTGAATTATGAGTGAGGAAATACTAAAGGCGCTAACTCAGTTATTTGCTATTATTACCAAACAGGATGGTGGCGTAACTGAAAATGAACGAAATTACGTAATAAGTATTTTTAAAGAGGATCTTGATCAGGATTCAATTAAAGAATATTTAAATCTATATGATGAGTTTGTAGGATATGGAAAAGAAGAAGAGGTAACAAAACGAAAAAGACTGACCTCAGTTAAAGATTCTGTAAAAACGCTCGCCATATGCCGCAAAATCAATAAAACCCTTACTCAGAAACAAAAAGTAGTTGTGTTGATCAAGTTACTTGATCTCGTAGGATCAGATCGTAACTTCACACCTCAACGCATGGAGATCATTAACACGGTTTCTGATGTATTTAATATCACCCCTGAAGAATATAAAATTATTGAAAGTTTTATTTTGTATTCGGATGGAGAAGAACTTGACCATGAAGACCTGCTGTTTGTCCGAAGTGTAAAAAACAAATCACTAAAGAAAAGCAAACAGATAAAACTGGACATATCCAGCGATTTGGTGTTCCTGCGAATTAGCAGCGTGGATATGTATTTTGTCCGGTACCTGGGAGTGGAAGAACTTCTTCTGAACGGATTTGCTATCAAACCAGGTCTTAATTATCAGTTTTCTCATGGAAGCACCATAAAGACCCCTAATGGTGAAGCACTTTATTATAGTGATCTTACAAGGCACTTTCTTGCTTCCATTCAGACAACACACCTTTCTTTTATTGCAAAAAATCTTGAAAAACAATTTCCGAATGGTGTTATCGGTCTGCGGGACGTTAATATCTCGGAAGGTCCGGGGAAACTCATTGGTATAATGGGCGCCAGTGGTGCAGGTAAGACTACATTACTAAATGTACTGGCTGGTATCGACAAACCGACCGCAGGCTCCATTAAAATAAATGGGGTTGATGTATTCTCCGGCGAAAATGAAAAAATAAAAGGAGTTATCGGTTATATTTCACAAGACGATCTCCTCATTGAAGAACTGACGGTTTACCAAAACCTTTACTATAATGCGAAACTTTGTTTTGCAGACCTCTCTGAAGAAGAACTGGATAAAAAAGTTAATGCCACCCTTGTAAACCTTGGCCTGGATCAGCGGAAAGATCTCAGGGTAGGTAGTGTTCTAGACAAGGTGATAAGCGGCGGACAGAGAAAAAGACTTAACATTGCACTTGAACTGATCCGGGAGCCAGCCGTTATGTTTGTTGATGAACCAACTTCAGGGCTCTCCTCACGCGATAGTGAAAATGTAATAGACCTCTTGAAAGAACTTTCTCTTAAAGGGAAACTGATCTTTGTCGTAATACATCAGCCCTCTTCTGATATCTATAAGATGTTTGATAAAATGATCATCATGGATGTTGGTGGCTATCCTGTGTATAACGGACCTCCTGTTGAAGCGGTTACATACTTTAAAAAAGCAAGTAACCAGGTAGGAGCTGACAGGGGGCAATGTCAGACATGCGGCAATGTAAATCCGGAACAGATCTTTAACATTATTGATGCTAAAGTTGTTGATGAATACGGTGAATTTACTAATAAAAGAAAAGTTACCCCCTCCCAGTGGAAAGATCTCTTTGATGAGAATTTTAAACTCGAAAAGATCGAGGAAGTTAAAGAGTTACCCCCAAGATCTTTAAAGATACCCACAAAATTCAAACAGGCTGTTTTATTTGCCAAAAGAGATTTGCTTTCAAAATTGAGCAATAAACAGTACATGCTCATTAATTTACTTGAAGCACCTGTACTGGCATTTATCCTTGCATTTATCATCCGGTATAAAAGCGGTCCGATGGGAAAAGAATATGTGTTACGCTTCAATGAAAATATTCCGGTATTTATCATGATGGCAATCATTGTGGCCCTGTTTATGGGACTCACCGTTAGTGCCGAAGAGATCATTAAAGACCGTAAGATCTTAAAAAGAGAGTCATTCCTTAACCTGAGCTGGAATAGTTACCTGATGTCAAAAGTTTTAATACTTTTCCTGATGTCTGCTATCCAGACGTTTACTTTTGTGGTGATCAGTAATTTCATTCTCGAAATACATGATATGACCATGACCTATTGGGTGATTTTGTTTGCCGTTTCCTGTGGTGCCAATGTAATGGGATTGAATATTTCTTCTGCCTTTAATTCGGCAGTTACCGTTTACATCCTCATTCCTCTTCTCATTATTCCTCAAATGGTTCTTAGCGGACTGTTGTTTAGTTTTGATAAACTCAATGAAATTATAAGCACAAAAGGAAAAGTGCCGATAGTGGCTGATATAATGACTTCCAGATGGGCTTATGAGGCGGTGGCTGTAAAACAATTTACTCAAAATCCTTACGAAGTATGGTTTTACAAATTCGAAAAGGATGAGATGCAGGCAGATTATATGTCATCCTACTGGGTCAAGGAAATTAAAAACAGTATAAATTATGTAATAGACCACTATCAATCCGAAGATAAGGAGGTTATAAAAAAGGTTAATTCCAAACTAAAACTTTTACGCAACGAACTTAGCGAATCTCTTGATTCTGCTGCAATAGAAAATGTTGATCTGGATAATGATCTTACACCACAAACTTTTACCAAAAGGACAGGACAGGCAATTCTTGCGTATCTGGATGTGTTTGCAAAAAGAAAACTTGATCAGTTCAATCTTGCTGTTCAAAAAAAGGAAAAACTTCGCTATTATCTCGAAAACACAGAAGGTAAAATGCTTGATCTGAACGACATGAAAGACAAGCACTATAACGAAAGCCTTGCAGACCTGGTACGTAATTCAAGTACAAAAAACAGAGTGCTGGAGTATAAAGGAAGACTGCTGCAATTAATTGATCCGATATTTAATGATCCCAGAAATCCAAAGCATTTTCTTGATTACCGGACCCACTTCTTTGCACCAAAAAAATACTTGTTTGGAACATTATTCGATACCTATAACTTCAATCTTATTGTAATATGGTTGATGAACCTGTTATTATATGTTACACTTTATTTTGAATTGCTTAAGAAAGCAATAACTTCATTGGAGGTTATCGTTACAAAAATCAAAAAATAATGTTAAATTCCCGTAAATACATACATAGTGAACCTAAAATTTTGATTCGTAGATTTTCAGTTTAATAATAATATTGATATTTTTAATTACTAAAGGTTAAAACTGATAAAATGAAGAGAATATATTTAATAGCATTGGTTATCGTGTTTTTTGCCTGTAAGTTTGACAAGAAGCCTGACGAACAAGCGTTTCTTGACAGCCTGGATGCAATGACACTTGATACGCCTATGATTTCTGAAGAAGTGATTTCTGAAATCATACAACAAATCCCTTCTCCTCTTGAAATATCTTATTTGTTGAAGGATGCAGGGACAAATTATGACTTTCAGATGTTAAATTCACCTGATAATAAATCAAAATACAATAGTAATTTTGCAAAAGCTCTGAATCTTGGCATTTATGGCACGGATTTGGGTTATGCAAATATATATGAAGAAAATCAGGATGCTATTTTGTATCTGAATTCAATAAAGGGATTGGCAGAAGATCTGAATATAGGCCAGTTTTTCGATATTCCGACAATTACAAGACTTGCTGTAAACAGCAGAAATCTTGATAGTCTCCTGCTTATCACAACTCAGAGTTTTAATGAAATAAATGGCTTTCTTCAGGCAAATAATCGTTCGTATCTGAGTGTTTTGATATTAACCGGAGGATGGCTTGAAGCGCTGCACATTACGTGTCAGGTAGCTCAGAAAAATCCGGATAATACCAAGCTGATTGAGAAAATAGGTGAGCAAAAA
>JBNKDZ010000186.1:0-8627 GCA_050288525.1 Cyclobacteriaceae bacterium | reverse complement strand
AAAGGCAGAATACAAACGTTCTGTGAAAGGATTTATACATGATGAATCAGCATCCGGTAATATAGTTTTTATTGAACCTGCTGAAGTTTTGGAGATCAACAATGATATCCGGGATCTTCTCTACAGGGAACGTCGTGAAGTTGTCAAAGTGCTGATGAAGCTGACCGATCTCATACGACCCCATATCCATGATATGTCTTCATCGTTCCGCAAACTGGGCATTCTCGATTTTATTAAGGCAAAAGCCTTGTTTGCCATAAAAATCAATGCCACAACACCGGGGATCAACGATCATAAAAATATCCAGTGGGTAAATGCCCGGCACCCCATTCTCATGAACTCACTGGCAAAACAAGAGAAGGAAATAGTGCCTCTGAACATCGTTTTTGAACCTGACAAACGAATAATTCTTATTTCAGGACCCAATGCAGGAGGCAAATCCGTATGTCTTCAGACCGTAGGTCTATTGCAGTACATGTTTCAGTGTGGTCTTTTAATACCTGTAGATGAAGGGTCTGTTACAGGGATCTTTAATGATATTTTTATCGATATCGGAGATGAACAATCAATCGAAGATGATCTCAGTACTTACAGCTCACACCTCAAGAGCATGAACTATTTCCTCAATTTCAGTGGAAAAAACACCCTGTTCCTGATCGATGAGTTTGGTGCCGGTACGGATCCTCAATTCGGAGGTGCCATAGCAGAAGCTATATTGGAACAACTAATCCGGACAAAAGCCAGCGGCATCATCACAACTCATTACGGAAACTTAAAAAAAATGGCTGAGCATCACCAGGGATTGGTAAATGCACGAATGCGTTTTGATGTAAAAAATCTAAATCCACTGTATCAGCTGGAAATCGGAAAACCGGGAAGCTCTTTTGCATTGGAAATCGCCGGTAAGATCGGGCTCAATAAACAATTGCTTAGAGAAGCCAGAAAAAAAGTCGGAACAGATGCTGTTCAGCTCGACCGCTTATTGGGTGAGCTTGAAACCGAAAAGAAAAAATATGAGGAACAAAGCAGTACGCTTGAAAAAAACAATGAACTACTTAAAAAATCAATTGACAACTATACTGCCTTAAAAGAAGATATTGATGAACGGCGGAAAATTATATTGAATGAAGCCAAATCAGAAGCAAAAAATCTTCTGAAAGAAACAAATCAGAAAGTCGAAAATCTGATCCGGGAGATCAAAGAACAAAATGCTGAGAAAGAATCAACCAGAGCTGCTCGTGAGGAGCTGAAATCGTATGAGAAAACTATCCGGATCGAAAAAGAAACACCTGTTAAAGAAACCATCAAGATCGTTGGCGGCCCCATAAATACCGGAGATCAGGTTCGGATAAAGGGTCAGAAATCGGTTGGCGAAGTGTTGAAAAAAGGCAGGCAGGACGCAGAAGTGCTTTTCGGTGATCTGAAATCAAAAATTAAGTTAAACAGACTTGAAAAGGTTAGCGGCCCTGTAAAAACCAAATCCAAACCAACGTCAAAGTACCAGGGAATAGATATCAATGAACGTAAAGCAAATTTTTCTTCTGATCTGGACATCCGCGGTCTGAGGGCTGAAGAGGCAATTAGTAAGGTGAATATGTTTCTGGATAATGCTATAATGTTCGGAATACGGGTTGCGCGTATTCTACATGGCAAAGGAGATGGTATTCTGCGTGAGATTGTACGCAATGAGCTGAATGCCTACAAGGAAGTATCCCGTTATTATGATGAGCATGCGGATCGTGGAGGATCCGGGATTACCGTAATCGAGTTTTAGTGGATCAATCAGCATTTCTGGGGATTTGAGCAAAAAAGCATAGAATTTTGATCAACTGAAACAGAAGATCTTATTGCTTTTTACGCTGAATTACAAGCCTTAATGTTAGGTGATAAAACGCTTTGCGCTTTGCCCTTAGCTACACGTTTATTTTCTTTAGAAGAACAATTTATTTTTCTCTTCTCTCCCAGATTTACAGACTGATCCGTTTTAGTTTCCTCTGTCCAGCCTGAGGGTATAGCTGCCATCAATACCTGAAAGTCTTCCTCCTGAAGCTCCTACTTCAAAGGTTATGGTAAGTGTATTGTCCTGAATATCTACATTGGTAAGTTCCAGTACAGAGGCATCTTCCAGCGTGATTAGTTGTGTGCCCGACGAACCCCAGAACCATGTGGAATTGTTGGTGGAAAAATAATCATCCGCTCCTGAAGCATCTATGGAGGTAGGAGACCAGTCATCTGCTCCTGTTGTACTGAATGAAAGTTCAAGATCCGCTACTTCGGTATCGAGAACGCCTGAAGGCAACGAAAGTGCTTCCACCCCTCCTGTTCCTCCCCACGGGCTGCCTTCATCAAGTAATTTTGCTGCTTTTTGTTGTTCGTTCAGGGAGGGTGAAGAATTGTTCCCGCATCCGAAAATCATTGAAATGATCCCTAAAAACATCAAAATTGTTGAGAAGTTTTTCATCAGATCTTGTTTTAAAATTTTAACTGTCAGGGTTTGTAGTTATATCCTTTCATGATCCCGCGATCAGAATTCTGGATAAAATGAATGATCTCATCCCGTTCTTTTGAGCTGGCCATTTCAAGTTTGATGATATCCATAGCCTTAGAATTATTGAGTCCCTTGAGATAAATGATCCGGTATATTTCCTGGATCTCATTAATTTTCTCATTGGTAAAGCCCCGTCTTCTCAACCCGATGGAATTGATACCAGCATAGCTAAGAGGTTCTCTGGCAGCCGTAACAAACGGAGGTACATCTTTACGTACCAATGAGCCGCCTGCCACCATTACATGAGCACCTATTTTAACAAATTGATGCACAGCTGTAGTGCCACCGACAATAGCAAAATCATCGATCAGGATATGGCCGGCAAGCTGAACCGAATTGGCAAGTATGACATTATTCCCAATCTGGCAATCATGGGCGATATGCACATACGCCATTATGAGGCAATTCGAGCCAATGGTAGTCTTATGTTTATCGACGGTACCCCTGTGAATGGTAACATACTCACGGATAACAGTATTGTCTCCGATGATAGCCAGGGTTTTCTCACCATAAAATTTCTTATCCTGAGGGACGCCTGAAATAACGGATCCGGGGAAAATCTTACAATTTTTCCCAATCCTGGCTCCTTCCATAATTGTGACGTTTGAGCCGATCCAGGTGCCTTCATCAATTTCGACATCTTTATGAATGGTAGTAAATGGTTCTATTACTACATTATCGGCAATCTTTGCTTCCGGGTGAATATATGATAAAGGCTGATTCATTGATCTTTCCTTACTATGCTTGCAATCATTGTACTTTCTGTTACTAACTTATTTCCCACAAATGCTCTTCCGTGCATTTTGGCTATCCCGCGCTTTATAGGCTCCAGCAGATCACAGCGGATAATCAGGGTGTCTCCGGGCATAACGGGCCGACGGAATTTACAATCCTGAATCTTTAGAAAATAGGTCCAGTAATTTTGCGGATCGGGTACCGTGTTTAACACAAAGATACCCCCGATCTGAGCCATGGCTTCCACGATCAGAACACCTGGCATTACAGGATTTCCAGGGAAATGTCCCTGAAAAAAGGGTTCGTTATATGTGACATTCTTGATCCCTGCTACGGTGGCGTCGTCGATATAGATCACCTTATCAATGAGCAGAAACGGCGAACGGTGTGGTAGTATATCTTTAATCTGATTAATATCATATACAGGTGGTTGATTCGGATCGTAATTTGGAATACCCGAATTTTCCTGTTGTTCCATCATTCTCTTTAGTTTTTTGGCGAAAGCAACATTTGCCGCATGTCCGGGACGTGCCGCCAGGATCTGTGCTTTCAAGGGTCTTCCTGCCAAAGCAAGGTCTCCCATCACATCCAACAACTTATGTCTGGCAGGTTCATTACGATGTCGCAACTCAACATTGTTCAGAATACCTTCTTTTTTTACCTCTACTTTAGGCTTGTTAAACAACTGAGCCAGATAATCCAGCTCTCCATCTTCCACAACACGATCAACAACAACAATAGCATTATTAAGGTCTCCTCCACGTATAAGGTTATTTTTATACAACATTTCCAGCTCATGAAGGAAGCAGAATGTCCGGGCAGAAGCTATCTCTTTCGAAAACTGAGACAGATCGGTGATTGAAGCATGTTGACTTCCCAGTACAGGAGATTTATAATCAATCATAACCGTCACCCGGTAGTCATCAAGAGGCAAAGCTGCCAGTTCAACATCGCGTGAAGGATCACGGTAAAAAATACTTTCAGGAACAACAAAAAAGTTCCTTAAGGCATTTTGCTCTTCCAGACCTGTATTTTGCAGCGCTTCTACGAACATTTGTGAACTACCATCCATTATAGGAGGTTCCGGTCCATCAAGTTGTATCAGTATATTATCTATCTCAAGGCCAACCAGTGCAGCCATAGTATGTTCAACAGTATTGATACGGGCTCCGTTCTTTTCAATGGTTGTGCCCCTGGAAAGATCCACAACATTGTCAACATCAGCTTCAACAATTGGCGATCCTTCGAGATCTACCCGTTGAAACTTAATGCCATGATTAGGCTTCGCAGGCAAAAATGTCATATTGGCTTCCACACCTGTATGAAGTCCCACACCACTGAGTGTTACTGGTTTTTTTATTGTATGTTGTTTGTTTTGCATACACCAATAATTAATTAGCGGGCAAATTTAGTACTTTTTTCTCAAGTTGCTTAACTCTTTCTGCTAAATCTGGCAGTTTTCTAAAAATCGCGTAGCTGCGGAGATAAGATCGGTGTTCAATTGCAGGTGCTCCCAACAATACTGCTCCGGCCTCTTTAACACTTCCTGCTACCCCTGCCTGAGCAGCAAATGTAACCTTATCGGCCACTTCAGCATGACCTGCCACTCCAACCTGCCCGGCAAACATACAATTTTTTCCTATTTTCGTGGATCCCGAGATCCCTGATTGCGCCGCAATAACAGTATTTTCTCCTACTTCAACATTATGTCCTATCTGTATCAGGTTATCGAGCTTCACACCTTTTTGTATCAGTGTTTTACCCATAGTCGCACGATCGACTACAGTATTTGAACCTATTTCGACATTATCTTCGAGCACAACAATACCCAACTGCGGAATTTTTTTATACGAACCATCCTGTTGTGGAGCAAAACCAAAACCATCACTGCCGATTACCGAACCGGCATGAATAATACAATTATTACCTATCACGGACTGGTGATAGATCCGTACTCCTGAATAGATAATGCAATTGTCACCAATAGTTACATCATCTCCAATATAGGCATGCGGGTAAATCTTGACATTATTTCCAAGCGTGACATTATTTCCGATATAGGAAAAAGCACCCCGGTAATTATCCGAACCAATCTTTGTATTCGCTCCTAAAAATGACGGTTCTTCAACCCCCTGCTTTTGATAACTGACAATCTTATTGTATTCTTCCAGCAATGATGTAAACGCCAGATAGGGATCATCAACTTTAATTAATGCAGGCTTGACGCTACTCTTAAGTTTCAGATCTTTTGAAACAATTATAGCTGTTGCATTCGTAGAATATATATAATTTTCGTAGGCCGGATTGGACAAAAAAGTTATTGCCCCTTGTTCAGCTTCCTGAATTTTGCTGATGGTGCTGATCTTCTCTTCGCCGTTACCATCTACAATACCATTCAGTATTGCTGCAATCTGATTTACCGAAAACTCCATTAAAACATGAATTTATTAAAGGAATAGAAAGAATTTTATATGTTAATATTGTTCAATTTTACAAAGATACGTTTTTGGGCCAGCATAGATAATACTTTTTAACAATTTTCCGCATGGCCTTAATGTTTGGAAGGTCTGTTGCATTTGCAATATCCTCAATTTGGGCGTTCTTTGTGATAATATTGATCTTTTGCCCGCCTCCGATATACGCTGCATTAGTTTTAACTCCCTGAAGGATAAAATATTTTAATTCATCCACGGAAAAATCCGTCTTTTCTGATAACTGGCTATATAAGATATCTATTCTCCGTTGGGTGATTTTCTTTTCAGATAATTCCACTGAATAGAGATCTCTGTTGAGCAACATTCTGCTCAAGGTACTTAACAACCTGTCGGGATGTCTCAAACACAATTTCACCATGCCGAGAATATCATAGTCATCAAGGGAACAAAAAGCTTCAAACAAATCCGGATCCGACAAAAGGTTTTCAGAGGTTATACTCTCCTTCAGGAAATACTTGATAGAGCTGTTCCCCAGATCGAGTTTTTCTGATACTTCCTTGCTTCTCCGGACAATCTGCACCAATAATTGTTCGACTCCCAGTGTTGTTTTATGAATATATACCTGCCAGTACATAAGCCTTCTGGCACTCAGAAAATTCTCAATGCTATAGATCCCTTTCTCTTCCACTACCAGCTCATCATCCACAACACTCAATAATTTAATGATCCTGTTGGCGCTGATCCTCCCTTCTACCACTCCTGTAAAAAAACTATCTCTGTTCAGATAATCCAGCCGATCAACATCCAGCTGACTGGACACCAGCTGATGAAAAAACCTCCTGTCGTATTGATCGTTAAATATTTTTATTGCCAGATCAAGCCCTCCGAAGTCTTCATTAAGTTTCTTCATGATGATGCCTGAGATCTGCTCATGCGAAAGATCACTGATCAGTTCATTTTCCAATGCATGTGAAAAAGGTGTATGGCCGATATCATGCAACAAAATAGCGACCAAAGCCCCGTTTAATTCTTCATCGGATATTTCAATTCCTTTATTTCTTAAGTTTGTGAGTGTTTCACTCATAAGATGCATAGCTCCAATAGCATGGTGAAACCGGGTATGAAGAGCTCCGGGATAAACAAAATCCGTTAACCCGAGTTGTTTTATCCTCCTCAATCTCTGAAAATACGGATGATTGATCAGGTCATAGATAAGGTTGTTCGGAATTGTTATAAATCCGTATAATGGATCATTGATGATTTTTTTCTTATTCAAGACTTATTATTTATTTAAATTTAACGTTTAAACGCTAAACGTATATTGACTAGCACATGCAAAGATATAATATTTTATGGGCAGATGACGAAATTGAACTGCTGAAGCCCCATATTCTTTTTTTAAATCAGAAAGGATACGACATTACTCCGGTAACTAGTGGTGCTGAAGCCCTAGATGAATGTGAGGTCACCTATTATGATGTGATCTTCCTGGATGAAAATATGCCAGGCATGACCGGTCTTGAAACACTGGCAAAAATTAAGACCATCAAACCGGATGTTCCGGTGGTCATGATCACAAAAAGTGAAGAAGAACATATCATGGAAGAGGCTATTGCTTCAAAAATCGCCGACTATCTGATAAAACCCCTCAACCCCAACCAGATCCTGTTGTCCGTAAAAAAGATCCTTGAAAACAAGCGGCTCGTATCAGAACGGACAAACCTGAGCTATCAACAGGAATTCAGGAATATCAGCATGGCTTATAACGAGTTTCCCGATCATGAGAAATGGGCTGAAATATACAAGAAATTAATTTATTGGGAACTGGAAATGTCAAGTACCGGCAACGGAGCCATGGCTGAAGTGCTGGAGATGCAAAAGAATGAAGCAAATCTGAATTTCTCAAAATATATAAAAGAGAATTATGAAACATGGTTGAACGACCCTGATTCTGACAGACCTGTTTTATCGCATGATTTGATGCGTAAAAAAGTATTTCCCGACCTAAAAGGTCATAATCCGGTGTTCTTTATTGTGATCGATAATCTCCGGTTCGACCAGTGGCGGATCATCCAGCGACAGATACTTGATTATTTTACTATTGAAAAAGAAGATTATTACTATTCCATTTTACCCACTACCACAGCTTATGCACGCAATGCCATATTTTCAGGGATGCTGCCGCTCGATATGGAAAAGAAACATCCGGACATATGGATAGGAGAAGATGATGATGAAGGGAAAAACAATTTTGAGGATGAATTTCTTAACCGCCAACTTAAGCAGCACAGGCTTAATATTAAATGGAGCTATCATAAAATTAAAAACCTGACACAGGGAAAAGGACTCGCCGACAACATCAACAACTTGTTCGGTAACCAGCTGAATGTAATCGTATATAATTTCGTTGATATGCTTTCTCATGCACGGACAGAGATGGAAGTGATTCGGGAACTGGCACCCGATGAATCTGCATACCGTTCGCTTACACGGTCATGGTTCCTGCATTCGCCTCTTCTGGAGATGCTGAAAAAAATATCCCAGACAAAAGCAAAAGTAATCATTACAACAGATCATGGCACAATCCGGGTGAAAAGACCTTTTAAAATTGTAGGTGACAGAAACACCAATACCAACCTCCGTTTTAAACTCGGCAAAAATCTGGCCTTTGAGGATGATAAAATTTATGTAATCCGTAAACCTGAGAATATTTTTCTTCCTAAACTGAATGTTTCTTCTGCCTATGTTTTTGCTGTGGAAGATTACTTCTTTGCCTATCCAAATAACTATAATTATTATGTGAAATATTATAATGACACCTTTCAACATGGTGGTTTATCCATGGAAGAGATGATTATTCCAATAATTTCATTAAATTCAAAAACCAGATAATAAAAAGGGACGTGGAG
>JBNKDZ010000185.1:0-6142 GCA_050288525.1 Cyclobacteriaceae bacterium | reverse complement strand
TCAGAGCCGTTGTCGAATCTGGTCCGTGCCCTTTGGTAGCAATCTGATAAGTTAGTGGAGCAACCCCTTCATTCGTGATGTTCATAACATGTGTGGCGGTTTCTCCCTGTACCATTACATCTTCCATCGACTCCATATCTATACTGAATACAGGTGGATCGATCACGGTAAGGTGCGTTGGAATAACGATTGACCCTTTTGAAGGATCGTTATGCGATAATACCAGATCCTGAACATATTCACCTCCTGCAAGAGCCGATGCATCGAATAAAACCTCAACATCCATGCTGGTTCCGGAAGGAATAATGCCGGATACCGGATCGAGAAGCAGATACTCAACCGGTGGTGTTCCATCATACATTTTGAAGTCGTCAATACCGATATACGGACCTTCCAGTTCCATATTAGATTCAATAACAAATACTTCTCCAAGTCCGGAAAAAGCCTTTCCAGCAAATATCTGTTGATCGTCAAAATAAATACTGAAACTGGTATCCTGTTTATTAATCGTCATGGAGAAATCAAAATATCCTTCAGGAAGCTCAATATCGATTGGCTCAATAAGCGGATTTCCTGTCCCATCATCGGACATTACAATTAAACTACGGTCGGTATCAATAATTAACCTGCCATTTACAAGACCATCTGTTATTGATTGTGAAGACAATGCCCATGTCACACCATCACCTCCAACATTCAATTTCATGCTAAACGTGATTTCATCTTCTGATCCTGCACCGACTAGGATCGGCGATGCAGACATACTATAGCCATATCCATCTGAATACCCAAGAAAATGCTGATTCCCTGCATAAGGAATGACATCATTAACAGTCCAGCTGCCGTATTCACCATACCATCCATCCTGTCCGTTTATATCGCCTATAGCCAGCGTTTCAAAATCTGTAGCATATACCTCTCCTGCCAATTTCACAACAGAAGGTTTGTATGTCAGGTTTTTTGATTTAAAATCAACTTTAGAATCCAGATTGAAGGAATTACGCGATTTTTTTGTATTTACAGGTGCCAATTCACCTGTCATGTTCTGAGACGCTCCGCTGAAATTGACAAAATTAAACCGAAGATCGCTCTCTCCTTCATTTGTAATTGTGATTGTTTGCGTGTTTTTATATCCTGAAACCAGCTTTTCTTTTAACGAATCAGGTACTACGACAATCACAGCCGGGTCAAGGACATTCATTGAAGCAACAACACCGACCTGGCTGCTGTTAACTGCATTGCTTGTCACGACCAAACCGGCAACATGACTCCCTGTTGGCATTTCTGCTGAGTTAAACAACACATTAATATCTTCCAGTGCTCCAACTTCCACACTTCCGGAGGCTGGCACTACTGAAAGCCATTTTTTAGCCTCTGCATACACCACAACATCATCTATCTGAGCATACCAGTCATAATCGTCCTCATTCGGATCGTAATAGTGCCAACGGATTATGAAATTATCTGCACCTGAGAGATATGGATCCAGTTCGAGTGTCACCTGTTCTCCAGTGACCTCATGAATGACACCATGGTCTTCATTCCAGCTTAAAATATTGGTCCATGACGTATCTGTGTTGGTTTTTATGTCAACATCCAGAAAATCCGAATTCCCATAGTTCTGATAATTGCTGGTAAATTGCAGGATCAATCCGGTCATATCGTTGATATCTATCGCCGGTGTCTGAAGTTCAGTATCAAAATCCATTGTACCTGCCATATCACTGCTTACCGTGGCTGCGTCACCGGAACCGGTATAGTTACCTTCTCCCCAGTCTGAAGCCAACATCCATACAACGCCTGTTCCTTCATTGTCAACAACATTCCAACCTGCCGGTGGGAAAGTGGAAATTTCAAAGTCTTCTTCCAGTAAAATATCCCCATTCACCACGGCCAATTCTTTTGACACGACACTTTTCTTTGATCTCTGATTGTCAGATGCTATTTTCCCGTTAATTCCTGCTCTGTCAAGCCAGCCATCTTTTGCTACTACATTCTGAAGTCCTGCTTCATCATCAGGAACTTCTCCACCCAGAATGGAGATCTCATAATCAAGAAGCGCCCCCCCGGTATTTTTTATTCCAATGGGACTGCTTTTTACTGTATTGAAATCAACTTCTTCCACTAATACGGTAGGTGATACTTCGATAGCCGGATCACCAATCACATGCATGGTCGCAGGAACAACTATTTTCAGTGATTCATTACCATTAATGTGAATGTTAATATCCGAAGAATAGGTCCCAAACTCTACCGAAGAGGCATTAAAGGCTACCTGTATCGGCAGGTTTTCTCCTGGTGATAGCAACCCTTCATTCGGACTTATCGTCAGATATTCTATTTTTGGCTTATCCTTTCCATCAATGATACTCAGATCATCCATATAAAATGTTGATCCTGTGGTTTCCATAAGAGATAACAATGCTACATTATCCGGATTCCCCGAGAAAGATTTTCCTGAATAAACCAGGTTATCATCAAAATAGATATCCAGATCCATGTTTGCCCTGTCCAATTGGAATTTCAGCTCAAAATAACCTGATGGTAATGCATGATCAATCGTAACATATTCGGCACCATCTCCAACAGGCTGTAGCACCTGAATAGCTCCTGATGCTTCTACACTAAGCCTTGTCAGGACCATTTCATCAACAGTAGATTGGGGTATGACCTGCCAGGTTGTTCCACTTCCGGCATAAGCTACCATCATTTTTATGGTTGCAAATGTTTCTGTTCCCGGACCAACAACAGGTGACAATGCAAGCGTCTGCCCGTTTCCGTCAGATACCGACATAATGTGTTGATTGCCGCTATTGGGATTATCTGTACTTATTTCCCAATTTCCATATTCACCATACCATTCTTGTTGGTCATTTATATCACCTGGTGTGAAATTTTCAAAATCTGTTATATAAAGATCAGTTGACAACTTACCTGCTGATGCTTTCTTTATGGCTTTTTTACTATTCAGATCCAACAAAGCGCCGCTGTAAGGAGCATTCCGTTTAACTGAGCTTAATGTTTCCGGTTTACTTTCTGACAGATAGGCCGGATAATTGGTCAGTTCCACATCAATGGAAAAGTCCGCTTCTGTTTCACCCGAATTGCTCATAATTATTGTTTCGGTTGTGCTTCCTCCTTTTTCCAATGATACCTCCAGAGCATCAGGAGCAACACTAATCACAGGACCTTTGATCGTTATCTCAACTGGTATCTGCAGCTTTTTATTTATTGGGTCATTTGTTGCTGCTTCAATAAACATTTTGTATGTGCCCGGGTTAGCAAACCTCCCATCAAAAGTAACTGTCACCTCTTCCGTATCTCCCTGAGCGACAACACCTGATTCAGGATTAAAGGTGATCATTCCTGAATTTGTCAGCCACAAAATGGCATTATGATAAATCAGCGGCAGATCTCCGGTCCACCCAGGTATGCCATCGCCGTCACTTGGCAAAATATTCAGTGCTACGGCATTAGGGTTGGCAGCAATAAAGTGATTACCATCAGACCAGTCAGCAACGAGTGTCGCTCCCGGAGCCAATGTCGGGTTTTGCCATAAATATTCATTCGTCATGCCTGTGACACCACTCATTATCGGATGACCGGCATCATACGTCCCAAGAGATGAGGTACCGGTAAAATCAGAAGAGGTGCCTTGAAATGGTCCGTAACCTTCCGTCATGAATCTTCCGTCAAAGGACCAGTCACTGTAATCGTATGCATAGTTGTTAATGATCACTTTTCCTCCGGCATCCACATAATCTGCCAGCACATCACCTACCAAAGCAGGCATATCATCTGATACACTGCTCCATTTGCCGTTATTGGTCGTGATCACCGCCGAATACGATTCAAGGCTTTGCAAGGAAAGAACAGGCAGTGAAGCAATTGGATAGACAACAGCATTGATATCTTCAAATGCATCCAGAGCACTTTCCAGATCCGATACATTCTCATCAGGTGTCAGGATCAGTACATCTACGGATTCAGCAAGACGTGTAACACCTTTTGCCGAATAGCTTACCGGATCTGTTTTTCCTGATCTTTGCTTAAAGCCCGATGAATACATTTGTTCTTTTTGGGATGCACTAATGTTTATTTCTACATCCTGACTAAGTGATCCAACACCTGAAACAGCCTTTAGTGCATATTTCAGATCTGCGACACCCATGTTTGACACATACAACGATGCTGAAGTAGTATCTCCCATATCCAGAACCACCGATAATGAATCCGGAGTGATAACTGCCACAGGAGGCTCAACACCTTCTCCGTAGAGAGGGATCACCAGGGAAGGATGCGCCTGATCATTGCTGTTAATAGTCAGGTCCCCGCTATAGCTACTGATTTCTGAAGGGGCAAAATGCACATCCAGACTGTAGGTTTTAAATGGCATGATCACGATTGTCGTATCAACAGCTCCAAAGAAGCCGGCCGAATCAATGGTTATATCGTCAATAACCAGGATTTCAGTGCCGTCATTTGAGACCGTAAATGTAACAGTGGCTGTATCCCCGGCAAATGTATTTGGAAATGTGATGGTATCGGAACTTACAGATAGTACCGGACTTCCGGTGCCTGTTACATTCAGTGTAACTGGAAGAATAACCTCCGGATTGGCCGGATCGTTGTTGACGAAATATATTTCATTGGAATAAGTTCCTCCATATAATTTAGTTGCATCCAGCGTAACATCCAGATCTACGCTACTACCCGGCTCTACAGTTGCTGAAAGCAGATCCGCAGACAAGAACGGGTAACGGTCAATATCTCCGTCAAACACTTTCAGGTCATCCATATAAAAATCACTGCCCGGTGTTTCGCAATACGAAAGCAGTACGATCTGTTGTACATTAAGTGCAAAGGCACCTGCTGTTATTGCTACTTCATCATTCAGATACAAAGTAAATGTCTGTTGTGCTTTATCTACCATCAATTTCACATCCACGTACCCTTCCGGGAAGGATACTCCTGAGGGCACAAAATCTTCTGCAACAACATCAAGATAATCGATGGATCTGTCCGGATTTATTAAAATACGGGTCACCACAGAATTTTCAGAAGGCGACTGTGGGATAATCTCCCATGAAGTACCACTTTCAGGAATATTTATCTGAGTCCAGAAAGAAGAAACATCTTCCATCCCCATCGAATGTGAAGGAGAAAATAAAAGTGCATAATCTTCTCCTGACGGCAATGTTACAGCCTCGCCTTTCAAATGTTGTTGTCCGCTCTGAGGCAACTCATCGGATACTGTAAACATTCCATATTGCCCGCTCCATCCTTGTTGACCGTCAATATCGCCTAATTCAAAATCTTCAAAGTCTGTTTCATATTGGGTGACATTACGGTATAATTCGTAATTCGATTTCCGGGCATTTTTTTTCGCCGGCACAAAAGCACGTATGCTGATATTGCCAACCATGCCGGATGCAGGTATCTCCCTTTTTGGATATAAAATATTATCTGCTAAAACTCTTGCAGATGATATCGGAGGGGAGAATTCAGTCGATCCGAAAGCCAGACTAAACTCAAGAGGGCCAGTCCCTTCATTAGAAACTGTAACGGTCCTTGTTTCGGTCTCTCCTGTGGTGAGATCTGAATCAATGGATTCCGGATTGATAACTATTACCGGAGGATCCAGCGTAACAGATGATGCCACATTGGATATCCCGGAAGAATTTCCGAAAAAGTCCTCAGATTTTATAGCCACATAATAGGTCGTTGAAGGATCCAGCCCTTCAAGAACAAATATTTCTGTCTCACCGGCAACCGAAGGCTTCGGAACAACTGAAACCTGTATTGCTGATTCAAAGTTGCTGTCATCAATGGTGCTGGTGCTATACCTGATATCATAGAGGCTGGCTGATCCATTACCGGGATCTGATGGTGCTGTCCACTGCAAGGTCATGCTTGACAAAGAAGCATCCGTAACCAAAAGATCTGTTATATCTTCAGGAGCCGTGCCATCGTTATCCTGCAACGCATTGAAAGCGTTAAGTCTTCCTGAACCCAGAAATTCCAATCCGGGCAACGGGTCTGTGGTTTGTACCAACCTGTCCCATACCTGATTCGGACTTATATTTCCTTTATATTTTGAAATAATTAAAGCTGCCACCCCCGACACATGTGGACATGCCAT
>JBNKDZ010000184.1:0-2503 GCA_050288525.1 Cyclobacteriaceae bacterium | reverse complement strand
CGGGCAACGGTGGATACACGATTCTATTACAGATGCTTTTAAGGAGGATATAGTCCGGCATGAGACCTTGCTTCGTGGCCAGGACATGTCCGATTCCCTTGAGATGCTTAAATCCGGACAAATTCCGCCACTAGATGCACTTATGATCCACAATGGCACCATATATAAATGGAACAGGCCCTGTTATGGCATCTACGAAGGCAAGCCACACTTCCGTATAGAAAACAGATACCTCCCGTCAGGACCAACTATTGTCGATCAGATTGCCAGCGCAGCATTCTGGTTCGGGCTTATGGCAGGCCTTCCGGAGGATTATCCGGATATCTCCATGCATTTTGAATTTGAAGATGCAAAAAATAATTTCCTCAAAGCTGCCCGTGATGGTCTGGATAATAATTTCATCTGGGAAAGAAACCGTAAGATCAACGCTCAGGAATTGATCCTTAAGGAGTTATTGCCTCTGGCGAGGAACGGACTACAGAAATACTCCATCGACCAGCGGGATATTGACAAATATCTTGGCGTACTTGAAGAGCGTGTGTCTTCCGGCAAAACAGGCTCACAATGGATGATCGACTCCTACAATTCCCTACGCAAAACCGGCACCCGTGATCAGGCTCTTGTAGCTACTACCGCAGCCATTTACAATCGACAGCAGGCAGCCATACCGATACACCAGTGGCATCTGGCCAACATCAATGAAGCAGGAAATTTCCTGAACTATTACCTGCACATTGATCAGATCATGTCGACAGATATTGTTACAGTCAATGAAAACGATCTCATTGACCTCGTTGCAAATATTATGGACTGGAAGCAGGTAAAACAGATCCCGGTAGAAAACAACAAGGGAGAACTGGTCGGATTGATGACCGCCGGCCTGCTTGTTAATTTTCTTTGCAATAAAACAGTGGATGAGAAATCCAATATCCGTATAAAGGATTTTATGATCCGGGACCCAATCACTATTTCTCCTGACACAAGTATTTCAGAGGCATTAAATACCATGATCTCTCATAAAGTGAGCTGTCTGACTGTTGTAAAAGACAAAAAACTGATTGGTATTGTTACCGAACGGCATTTTGTCAAGGTTTCAGCTAAACTGATCAATGATCTGAAGAAAGATGAAGACAAATAAATCCGCACCGGAATATGAACGATTCAAACAACATTTCACTCCAAAACGTGAGATCGGCACGTATATCGGCAACCAAAAAGGACCTAACATTATTTTTTTTGCCGGCATCCATGGCAATGAGTGGTCTGGAGTGGAAGCTTTAAGATCAGTTGTTGATGTATTGAATGAACAAAAACCTGATTTCAAAGGGAATTTTTATGCCCTTACGGGAAATCTTGCAGCTCTAAAAGAAGGAAAAAGGTATCTGTCCAGAGATCTGAACCGGATATGGTATCCCGATCAGATATTACCTGCTAACGAGCGGGAACATATTCCGGAATATCATGAAAAACTGAGTATCCTGAATAGTTTGATTGATATCCTTGAAAATGGCCGCCCCACCGTACTTATTGACCTGCATACCACATCCGCCCAAAGCATTCCGTTTATTTCCATAAGTGATACCTTAAAGAACCGGTTATTGATCAAAAAAATCCCTGTAACACTTGTACTGGGACTTGAAGAATCCCTGGATGGTCCTATGTTTAGTTTTTTCAGTGAACTCGGACTCCCTTCGGTATTATTTGAAGCCGGTCAGCATGATGCTGTTTCGTCCTTCGAAAACCAGGTATCTTTTATCTGGCTGATGCTGTTTGAAATGAAAGCACTTAAAAAAAGATCTCTCCCATACCTGAATTCATATATTGAAAATCTGCGAAAACACGTTCCGGGCAAAAGAAAGATATTCGAAATTAAATACCGGTATGTGATTGAAGAGAACGAACATTTCGCAATGAAAGAAGGATTTGTGAATTTTCAGAAAATCAAAAAGGGGGAATTGCTTGCCAGGGGAAGAGACGGAAAAATACTTTCCGGTTATCAGGGTGTTGTCTTTATGCCGTTATACCAGTCACAGGGACATGACGGGTTCTTTATTGCAAAAGAGATAAAACCCTTTTGGTATGAATTCTCAGCAAAAATCAGAAAAATGGGACTGGATGAGTACCTGAAACTACTGCCCGGTATAGAAAAAAACGGTGATTCATCCTTCATTCTTAAAAAACCGATCCGTAAAATGAAAGGCGTATCAGTTTTTCATCTCATGGGATATCGAAAAACACGTATCTTCCCGAACAAAATCATCGTATCCAGAAGGCCATACGATGTACATTTCCCCAGATCAAAAGTTGTAATTGCCAACCTGAAGAACTACCTGGCTTTGATATCAGCTGTGTAAGTGGAAAGTGAAAAGTGGAAAGTGGAAAGTGAAAAGTGGAAAGTGGAAAGTGAAAAGTGGAAAGTGGAAAGTGAAAAGTGGAAAGTGGAAAGTGGAAAGTGGAAAGTTAAAAGTGTGTCCATGATTGTTTTCTGTATAAACGTTATGTT
>JBNKDZ010000183.1:0-5946 GCA_050288525.1 Cyclobacteriaceae bacterium | reverse complement strand
AGGTTTTGATTTTAGGGCCTAATCTGATCTTCGGGTTAGCGAGGGCACGTGCGGGATCATATTCAGCCATAAAATCGAAAACGCGGCCACCCCGGGCGTGGAGGGGTCCTGCATGAGAAACATAGAGAATAGTACCTTCAGCAAGCGCTAACCTGAACTTTTTGTTGAATAATTCTACTAATCAAGGTTCTGTACCCAGACAGGAAAGCCTCTGTCATACATTTTTTATTTTCAAAACATCTGGTTCAAATCTCCTCTTGCTAAATACTCAAACCCCAAACTGTATTTCCTACAATTCTCCTTTTTCAAATTTCCCAATCATCTCACCTGCTATACTCAAACCAAGAGAATGTTCGGGCAGTTCACCACGTTTATACCAGGCAGCGTCTGCAATTTCCTTCCCATCAATCATTATCGGTTGTTGCTCATCCGCTTCTGCAATAAATCCGATCATCATAGAACCTGACAACGGCCAGGGCTGATTTTTGTAATACCGGATATTCCACACATCCAGCCCAACTTCTTCCTTCACCTCCCGGATCAACGCCTCTTCCAGGGTTTCTCCTATATCCACATAACCGGCAATAAGCGAATACCAGTTTCCCGGGAAATTCGTATTGCGTGCCAACAAAATCTTATCATTGCAGACAATAGCGACAATGATCGCCGGAGCAATTGAAGGATACACGGTTAAACCACATTTCGGACAAACCAATGCCCGTTCATCCGATTTATGGCGGGTTTCTACTCCGCATTTACCGCAAAACCGGTTATTGGCATACCAGTTCAACAGGTGAAAACCGGCAATGCAGACCCACGCAATTTCCTTTCGACGTACCGTCCTGAAAAAATTCAACTCCCAATAGCTCAGGCCGGGTTTTAACGCGTCCGGCTCCTTCGTTAAAAGAAAACAGGGAACATCGTTAAATGTAAATAAAAATGTAAAATCCGCTTCCTGAATATTTTTCAGATCGCTTTTACGGGGTAATTCAGGATCCTCTCCGTTCGTTTTTAACAATACCGACCTTTCCTGATAATACAAAACAACAGCATCTTCATCAATGGAATCCGGTTTAACATACCGGTTATCAAAACGATGGGGAAAAATCTCATGGATCATATCAACAGCTCTTAATACTTTTTCGCGAATTTAGCATTTCTATAAACTAACAGACCCTTTGTTTGTGAAATAATGGTATTTTCAATTAAATTTAGTTTACTTTTTATGCTCGTTCTGAAAACAATATAAACCTTTTAAGCAAAACATCATGTACAGATATTTTTCTCCGATAATCTTATTCTTCCTTCTGAATGGCATGGTATATGGCCAGGGGAGCCCTGAATACTATAAAATCAACAAAGTCTCCGACCACCTATGGACCATTGTTGAGAACAATGTCGTAAATATTTATGTAGTAGAAGGCAAAGACAGTGCCCTTGTTATTGATACAGGATATGGTTTCGGTGACCTTAAGGCCTGTGTTCAATCACTCACGAACCTTCCCCTGATCGTCGTCAATACCCATATGCACGTTGATCATGCGGGAAATGACCATCAGTTTGACAAGGTGTACCTGCACTCTGCAGATTTTGAATTTGTCGAAGATGTATATGGAAAGGAGCAGCGCAAAAATAATTTTATGTCGCGGGTAAAGGATATGCCGGAAGCTGAATTTAATGCTAAAGTAAATGTATCCCCACCAACGCTGATCCCTGTGAAAGAAGGGCATATCTTTGATCTGGGAGGTAGAAAACTCGAAGTAATAGAAGTACCCGGACATACACCGGGAAGTATTTGTCTGCTTGACAGTGAAAATAAAATATTGTTTGCAGGCGATCATATAAATGCCATGGTATGGCTGTTTCTGGACATCTGTCTGCCTCTGGAAGTATACCAACAAAACCTGAAAAAGGTTGAAAAATACATGGATGCATACGATATCATCATGCCTGGTCATAACGCTCCATTGAAAAAGGATTTTATGGATGAAATAACAACCTGTGTACAACGAATTCTTGACGGTAACTGTACCTCCGAACCTTACAATTACTCAGGCTTTACTTCCGGGGCTCGAATATGTAAATACAAATCTTCTGAAGTCGCTTATGATCCTGAGAAATTGTTTTGGAAAAAATAACGGATATCATTTCAATATATGAAACTTTTAAAGTTGGGCTGTTTATTTATTGTATTGTTTATTGCAGGAATTATTGTATTTGCTATTTATGTTTTTATTGACTTTCCAAAGTTTACAAATGAACAGGCCTGCACTATGATTACAAGCCCGGACTTTCAGGCAATGGATGATTATTTTCTCAATAATGAATTTATTAAATACATTTCATATCAGGGGATGTGGGAAAATGAACAGAATATTTGGAAGATCAATAATTCATTTTTCAATTTTGACACTTCAATGATAATTCTGAATTCAGGAAATATCAAATATGAATCTTACACCACTGTCAAGAACCTTTCTGATACTAAAATCATACCTTTCACAGACAGAAAGATGATTGACTCCCTGATTTCATCTGAAATGAAACCCGATAGACTGAAATATATATTAGATCTTTCCAGGAATTTTAAAATAATTTCAATAACCAGAATCGATCCGGATAATCTTATTGAATACAGATTTAAGTATTGTTCTCCGATATCACAGGGATTCGGGCTCCTCACTTTAAAAGAAGAAACCAACATAGAAGATGTTATCACATATTATGATGAAGTATTCATTATTGACAGCCTTCATTATAGATTCCTGGAATATGCTGAATAGATTCTGAAAATCAGTTGATAGTTTTTAACATACTTTTTGTAACTTTATACAATATGCGTGAAGTTGAAGGGAATTGACTGTTGACCACTTTTTTAAAGCATTACCAGCAATTCACTGCAAATATTTTTATAAATAACTGAAATAAATTTTTAACCTGATTTTTAGTAATCATTATGAATGGGCTGACAAATTTACCCTGGTATGTATATCTGATCTTTCTCACAATGATCATCGGTTTTGTTGTACAAAAAGTAGTGCCTGTAATTAAAAGGGCAAAAGAGACGATGAGGAATTACTATAAAAATCCGGATGGCAGTACGCTATCAGAGATTGAACAGCGGGCACTGAATGTTGGGGCAATTTTCGGAGAACAAACCTCCTGTTATATCGATACACTTGAAACCGGAGCCCAACCTAAAAGACTTCGGAATCTGCTTCGTAAATGGTGGGAGATCAATAACAACAACGAAGCAATGGAAACACTCCACTGGTTGAGCGAAGACGGACACAGAGCATTTTACAACAAGATATTCCCCATAATTTCTCAGGAATCCGGCGTTGATTGGGAAACGACCCTGAAAACTTCTTTTCAGGACGAGGACCAGTTAAAGGCTGTACAGTTTATCAGAAACCTGGCCGAAACGATGCCTGACCTGATGCAAAAAGATAAAATTGATGCCAAAAGTTTTGATAAGGGAATTTTGGCCTGGGACATGGGGCGACTGGTGATCATTTCCCGGATGTGCTACGACCTGCAATTTATATCAAAAGACGAAGCCTGGAATTTTATAAACATTGCATTTAATGAATGTCAAATGAATTTCAAAAACTGGAAAGAACTGGCTGACAGCTATATAATTGGCCGCGCTATGTGGAGCGGCAAAGATATGGCCCTTGAGGGCATTAAAGATATTGCACGGAATTTGCTGATTGATGAAAAAAGCCCCTGGCAGAAATATAATTTACATAATGAGCCGGGTGTATAGAATAACACAGTCATTTTTCTCTTTATTTACATTTAACTTAAAAAACATTATGCGCAAATCCCTTTTTGGAATGATAATGCTCCTGAGTATTGCAACATTTGCTCAGAAGAGTGACTCCGTATCTGTTACCTACATCGCAAATTCAGGGTATTTCATTGAATCAGGAGAAAAAAACATCCTGATAGATGCCGTTTTTGATCAGTGTATAAGGAATAGTGCCTGTCCGGATTCGATGCTCATCTCAAAAATTATAAATGGAAAGCCCCCTTTTGAAAAAATTGATTTTGTGATGGTCACACACCATCACCCTGACCATATAAATGATTCATTGATTTTTGAAATGCTAAGGCTCCGCAATGACTTCGAACTGATCATTCCCCAACAGGTTTTCCGTTCTCTCAGTGATCAAAATGATCTGTCAGAATATGCCGAAAGAATACATAGCGTTAAACTTGATACTGCAGAGATAACACAGATCGTGATCCGTGGAACAACCTTTAACATTGCCCGGACCAGACATGCCAACACCTACGACACAGAAAACCTGTCCTACATAATAAACGACGACGGGTTCAGATTGCTTCATACGGGTGACTGCTGGCCGGAATCCATTACCAACATCGATAAAAGCTTCTACAACGATATTGATCTTGCCATTATACCGATATCGTTTGGTAAAGATCGGTTTGTAGCACATGACACCATACTTAAGCCCAGGCATACGATCATCTCCCACATAAAAACAGACTTCAAGGAGCAATTCAAAAAGATCATAAAAACCGATACCGCCACTTTTGGATCCAAAGATGTGCTCTTTGAACCTTATGAGCGTGTGTCATATAAAAGATGATGACTGAATAAAACTATGTATTATGAAATTATTTGTCCTTTTATTGTTATTAGCCGGTCTGACCGGTTATCAGGAATCAGGAAGCGGTATTGAAATATGCATGATCAAACCATCATTAATGGATTCGTTGAGCAAAACATTTTCAAATGTTCCTTTCATACCAACAAAAGATGATCTGACCGACAGTATCATTGTTGCAGATAAAGATATAGTAAAATTCGATTGGGAAAATCAACAAATCATCCTTACCAAAGAGGTGAAAGAAAAGATCAAAATACCACCCGGACCAGGAATGATGACTGCACTGGTTCTAAACGGTGAACCGATATATGTATTGCGAATGATGAGCTACACCACCTCCATGGCAGGATATGGCATTTATACCTTACCGGAACTGGACTTCACAATCTACAATTCCTTTACAAACCATAATCCTGACAAACCAGATCCCCGGTTTGATCCGAGATTGAAAGAATATGTTTTAAAGTATAAACAATAGAAGTTGACGTTATGCGAACATTGATCTAACTACTTATTTTTATATCGGCAATAACCTTTCCGGAATCTGTCTCCTGCCAGACAATCAAGGGCAATGTATTCAGGAGATCCGGCTACTGCTCATTTACTGCTTTTAATAAATAATGAATCGGATACCATAAGACCAACAAGTTTATCAGGAATACCACTTGATGGCATCGGAGATTATCATGGGAATTTTGAACTCAATGATGTTTCAGTGAATAAAAAAGATCTGCTGATAAATTTTATAGGTTACCGAAATACGGTATCCCCTTTCGCTGTCTGTAGTTTAGCTCAGCGTAACTACAGACCTTAAATAAAATCAGGATCTGTGATCCGTTCTCTTTAGCTTCATACAGTTAGCGTTTAGTTTTTAAAATCCCACGACCTGACCAAAATGTTTCAGATCATTTATTCTTAGGATGCCGGAATACATGAATTTCCATAAAAACATTTACAATTCCTTCCCCTCGGGAAAGTCAAGGTCTAATCCTCAACATACACCTTTTTAATCTCCGTATTGGCATTCACAACGGGCACATACATCAGTGATACTTCGGATGGGTTAAGAAAGTATTTCCCACTAAATCTTGGCAACAGTTTCACGATAAAACGATGTTTACCCGGAATCAGCTTATCACAGAACACCACTGTTTTTTCCTTGAAATACTCTCTGTGAGATTCCCCACTCCAATATCGCGGCTGGCTTTTATCATAATAGCTGCAGGATCCTGGTATAGGTATCTCGATCATAACATTTTCCAGTGCTTTATCCTTAAGTACTTTTATGTCCACCACCAGATCTACA
>JBNKDZ010000182.1:0-3077 GCA_050288525.1 Cyclobacteriaceae bacterium | reverse complement strand
CTTTATGTCGACCAATGGGCCTACGGAGGTAATACTGTAATGGGAAGTACACCTTCCAACACGCCTTATACCTTTTATCGGATCTCACAATTAGGTAACCCGAATATATCCTGGGAATCTGTAGAAAAGCTGAATTTTGGTGTTGATTATTCCTTCCTTGACGGATTGATTTCAGGTTCGTTAGATGTTTTTAAAGACAACAGAACAGATATCGTTATTTCAAACAGACGTAACATGCCATCTTATTTTGGAGAACCTGCACCTACTGCAAATCTTGGTGAAGCAGAAGGTAAGGGCTATGAATTTGAAATCAAGATAAATAAGGAGTTTAACAACGGATTATTGCTGTGGGGTAGCGCTCAGATTACACATGCTATCAATAAAACAAAAATCAGCGACAGTCCTGAATTGTTGGATGAATACCTTAAAAAAGAAGGATATGCAATCGGACAGACCACCACATATATTGATAAAGGATTTATTAATAGCTGGGATGACTTGTATGGCAGTACTGAAAGGAATACAAGCAACGAAACTAAAATTCCTGGAGATTACAATATCGTTGATTTTAATGGAGATGGCATCATAGATACGAATGACAAAGCTCCTTATGAATACTCAGGAGTACCTCAAAACACCTTTAACACTACTTTAGGATTCGAGTGGAAAGGATTAAGCGGATTTGTTCAATTCTATGGTGTATGTAATGTAACCCGTGATGTACCATTTCCAACTTTCCATTCAACCTCCAATGTAGCCTATGTTGAAGGTACCTATTGGTCTGCTAATGGAAGCGGTGAAATTCCTTATCCACGTTGGACAACAAATGTAGGAGAAGAAGCTCCGGGTACACGTTACCTGTTTGACGGCTCTTATTTGCGTTTGAAAAATGCAGAGATCGCCTATACGTTTAATAATGCCTGGATACAAAGAATTGGTGTCAATTCATGTAAAATTTACCTGAACGGATCAAACTTGTTGTTATGGACAGATATGCCCGATGACAGGGAATCGAATTTTAGCGGATCAGGTAGCTTTGGGGCCTATCCGACAGTAAAAAGGTTCAATCTGGGTCTTGATATAACCTTATAAACTACTTAAAGAATGAAAATATATTTTAATAAAAGAATACTATTGCCCGTATTTTTGATATGTGGCATGTTGGGATTGGTTTCCTGTGAGGATTACCTGGATAAATCTCCGCAAAGTGATATTGATGTAACGGAGGCCTATAAAAATTTCAAGAATTTTCAGGGTTTTACCGAAGAACTTTACAATTGTATTCCTGTTGTGTCTGCATCCGAATATCACAACAACTGGAATTACGGTGAAGAAGAATACTGGCAGCCCAATGAACAACGACTATTTGCAAATGCAATAGATGAGGGTGACTATTGGGGATGGAACAAACGTTATTACAGTTGGTTCAAAACTGCAGGTACAGGCCTTGATGCAGATTATACTCATTCTACCAATCGCTTTAAGAAAGGAAGATTGTGGGGGTTATCCTGGTACGGGATTCGAAAAGCCAATATCGGAATTGCCAACCTGGATATGCTGACTGAAGCAACTCAGGAAGAAAAAGATCTTATTGAAGGTCAATTGTATTTTTTCAGAGGTTGGTTCCACTTCATGCTTATGCAATATTGGGGTGGTCTGCCTTATATCGATCAAGTATTACCTTCAGATGAGGTATTTAAACTTTCACGATTAAGCTATCAGGCTACAGCTGACAAAGTAGCAGAAGATTTTCAGCATGCTGCTGATCTGCTTCCGGTAAATTGGGATGAAACACAGATCGGAAAAGCTACATTAGGAAATAATAATATCCGGATTAACAAGATTATGGCATTAGCCTATTTGGGCAAAAACCTCCTTTGGGCCGGAAGCCCGTTGATGAATCATGAATCAACAGGCAACAATTCCTACAATACAGAATACTGTAAAAGAGCCGCTGATGCCTTTGGCAAAGTACTTCAATTATGTGATGAAACCGGCAGATATGAACTGGCAAAATTTTCTGATTACTCAGATATATTCTATACATATAATCAGGGTGGAAGAATACCTGGTTTGAAAGAGGCCATTTTCATGGAAAATCTGACAGAATCGGGAGGAAGATGGCGATGGAATCAGGTAAATGACTATCGACCTCCGTTGATCCTGAATACTGGTATTAAAGTCTTCCCAACTGCCAACTATGTCGATTATTATGGGATGAAGAATGGTATGCCTATTGCAGACGCGGAAAGTTATGATCCCGAATCAGGATATAATCCTGAATACCCATGGAAAGACAGAGATCCCCGATTTTATCACGATATAATTTTTGATGCAAACAAATGCGCTATGAACGGCAGCGGGTCGCTGGAAGAAGACAGACAATACGCCAGCCTTTATTCAGGCGGAAAATACCGCACCTTCAATGGTGTTCAGTCTGTACTTACCGGATATATGAATTCCAAATTCACATCAAAATTGTTAAATGAGTTTGATGGATACCGGGATAATAATGTTGTGGTACTAAGCTTTTTACGTCTGGCCGATGTATATCTTATGTATGCTGAAGCAACTGCTGTTGGTTATGGTTCACCCGATAAAAGTGCCTCAGGATATGGCATGTCGGCTGTAGCTGCCATCAACGTTATACGTGACAGAGCCGGTGTAGGGCATGTTGCAGATAAATTTCTTGGTAGTACAGAAAGCTTTTTAAGTGAAGTACGCCGTGAAAGAGCTGTTGAACTGGCATTTGAGGGGCATCGGTTCATAGACTTGCGTCGTTGGATGTTGTTGCTCGAAAAACCTTATACCTTGAAAACAGCGGTAGAATTTGACCGGGCCAATGATGTTCCATCAAGCGAATTGTATGCCAAACCGGAAAACGGTCATGTATTGAATTTCAGAGAGACAATTTTACGTGAGAGAAAATTTAGTACCAAGCATTACTGGTTTCCGTTCCGCATAGATGATGTAAATATGTATCCGGAATTTGAACAGAATCCTGGTTGGTAAAAATGTAGATTGAGCGATGTTGATAAATATGTACATCGCTGATAATCAATGAATTAATTTAAATA
>JBNKDZ010000181.1:0-1966 GCA_050288525.1 Cyclobacteriaceae bacterium | reverse complement strand
TTCCAATTTGATGAATTATTTCTTGTCGCATCAGAACGTTCCGTTGGAAAGAAGATGACATATAAGGACAAGGAATATTCAGTTATCGGGTTGGCAGATGCTGTTTCAAAGAAGCCGGATATCGCAATTTTTTCAGCAGGAGGATCGACGTCACTTGAGTGGGCGCCTAAATTTGCCGAGGCAGGCACTATTGTTGTCGACAATTCATCTGCCTGGAGAATGAATCCAAACAATAAACTGATCGTTCCCGAAATTAATGCACATGAATTGACTATTGATCATCGTGTAATAGCCAATCCGAATTGCTCAACCATTCAAATGGTAGTTGCATTGGCGCCGTTGCATAAAAAATATAAAATGAAGAGGATCGTCGTTTCAACCTATCAGTCTGTAACAGGGACAGGTAAAGCTGCCGTAGATCAGCTTATGGGTGAGCGGAAAGGCGAAGATGTAAAAAAAGTGTATCCCTACCAGATCGATATGAATGTATTGCCTCATATCGATGTGTTTCTGGAAAACGGATATACCAAGGAAGAAATGAAAATGGTCAATGAGACGAAGAAGATCTTTTCGGATGATTCAATACAGGTTACAGCTACTACTGTCCGGATCCCGGTAATGGGTGGCCATAGTGAATCAGTGAATGTGGAATTTGAAAAGGATTTTGATCTGGAAGAAGTTAAAAAAATGTTGTCTGAAGCTCCGGGAGTGATATTACAGGATGATGTTTCAAAAAACATTTATCCGATGCCATTGCTTTCACACAAAAAAGATGAAGTGTTTGTTGGAAGGCTCAGAAGAGATGAGTCTCAGCCGAACACCCTCAATATGTGGGTAGTTGCTGATAACCTGAGAAAAGGGGCAGCTACAAATGCTGTTCAGATCGCAGAGTATCTTATGGCAAACAATCTTGTGCCTCAGCTCAATGATTGATATCGAAAAAATACTCCATAAGGATATACAAAAATATATAAAGGATCATCAACTCGATGATCCTTTTCTGCTTTCACTAAAAGAGGATAAACCAAAAGATGTTGTCTGGCAACATGTCATCTGGCAAATACAGTCATTACAAAAAGCAACAAATAAATTACCGGGATGGGCTTCTGTGCCCGGCATTGTCTGGCCTAATCCACTCTCACTCGAACAATGTTCTTCTGAAATAACCGCCCGATATAAATCAGAAATTATTAAGGGAACAAAACTTATCGATCTTACCGGGGGAACTGGCGTAGACACCTGTTTTCTCAGCAAAAATTTTAATGAAGTAATCTTCGTTGAACAATCGGAAGAATTATGCGCGCTTGCTGTAAATAATTTTAAAAAATTGCAGAAAGACCATATTGAGGTAATAAACAGTACAGCAGAAAAATTCCTTGAAGACTTGCCTGCCGGAACGGATACAACCATTTATATAGATCCTTCAAGGCGTAATGCCAATATGAAAAAAGGATTTAAGATTAAGGATTCCAGTCCGGATATCTCAGTGTTGTTTCCGGGAATCATGGAGAAGTGTAATGATTTGTTAATAAAATTCTCACCACTGATAGATCTTAAACATATCATAGATCTTCTTTCACCATCCGATATCAGGGTGGTTTCGGTAAATGGTGATGTCAAGGAAGTACTATGCCTTTTAAAAAAGGGACTTTCACAGGAAGATCATTCCGTTGTGGCGATAGATCTTGCCCGGAAGGAAGAATTTATATTTACCCGTGAGCAGGAAAAAAATGCTTCAAGCAACTTCTCAGATCCAAAAAAATACCTGTATGAACCAAATAGCGTTATTCTAAAGGCAGGGGCTTTTAAACTGGTAGGTGAAAGATTTAATATTGAAAAGCTTCATACACATACACATTTATATACATCAGATCATTTAATACATGATTTTCCCGGAAGGATCTTTGAAGTAGTTGAGGTATTAAAGCCGGAACGAAAGGTCGTCCACAAAGCTATCGGTGGTGAA